>NZ_JBSTYP010000003.1:0-129870 GCF_054052405.1 Aeromonas aquatilis
TGATGGCCTGCCATGGCACGCAAGAAGCGGTGACGCCAGAGGAACGCGGTGTTTTTGCTGACCCCACAGCGCCGCGCTGCCTGGCGGACGGTCAGCCCTTCGATGAGGGCTTGCGCGTAGTCTTCCCAGCACTGTGCTTTACGCAACCGGGCCAGAGGCGTCTTGGTGAGAATGGTGCTGGTGCGCAGACACAGTTTGCAACGGTAGCGGCGCAGTCCCCGACTCCAGCCCCAAGGCGCCAGCTCGGTGACATCGGCCTGACAATGTGGGCAGCCACTGCATGCCGGTAACTGAGTATTGAGCGAGGTAATGGTGTGGGGTGCAGTGAGCTCCTGCTGAGCAACACGGCGCTGGCGCAGGGTTAACTGGGGAAAGAGGGACAACAGGTGTTGAAAGGCTGGGGTATCCATGATGGTAGACCTCAAGGTGATGGCCTACTTCAAGCTTAGCCTTTCAACACGTAATTGGGACATAGCCATAAAAAAGCCGCCTCTTGCGAGGCGGCTTCTTCATTCAACTTGGTAACCGGAGTTATCAGGCAATCAGCTTGTAGATGATACCGGACATGGCGATCAGGCCGATGATGGTCACGAAACCGTTGCTGATGTTGCCAGCGTATTTGCGCATGGCAGGTACCTTGGCGATGGCGTACATCGGCATCAGGAACAGCAGCATTGCGATGATGGGGCCGCCCAGGTCTTCGATCATGCCGAGGATGCTCGGGTTGATGGTAGCGATGGCCCAAGTGGTCAGGATCATGAAGATCGCGGTCACTTTGTTCAGTTGCTTGACGTCAACGTTCTTGCCCTTTTCACGCAGGGACTTGGCCATCAGGCCATTCATGCCCTCTTGCGCACCCAGGTAGTGACCCAGGAAGGATTTGCTGATGGCAACCATGGCGATCAGCGGAGCCACAGTGGCGATAACCGGGTTGTCGAAGTGGTTGGCCAGATAGGACAGGATGGAGATGTTCTGTTCTTTGGCAGCAGCCAGGTCAGCCGGGGAGAGGCTCAGTACGCAGCTGAATACGAAGAACATAACGGTCATCACCATCATGACGTGGGCACCCAGCAGGATGTTGCTGCACTTCTTCTCGGCACCTTCACCGTAACGACCTTTGTTGTCCACCGCGAAGGAGGAGATGATCGGGGAGTGGTTGAAGGAGAACACCATAACCGGGATAGCCAGCCACAGGGTCTTGATGAAGTCACCGTTGAAGGCGTCGGACAGGGCCGGAGCTTCAGTGATGATGGCACCATTCCAGTGCGGGATCAGGTAGAGCGCCAGGCCCATCAGGGTGATCACGAACGGGAATACCAGCACGCTCATTGCTTTGACGATAACCTGGCCGCCGAGACGAACGATCGCCATCAGACCGAGGATCAGCGCCAGAGACAGGATGGCACGGGGAGGTGCAGTCATGCCCAGCTGGTGAACCATCAGGCTCTCAACAGTGTTGGTGATAGCTACTGAATACATCAGCAGGATCGGGTAGATGGCAAAGAAGTAGAGCAGGGTGATGAACTTGCCTGCGGTCTTGCCGAAGTGCTCTTCTACTACTTCGGTGATGTCGCCATCACGGGTAGAACCGGACAGCACGAAGCGGGTCAGGCCACGGTGGGCGAAGAAGGTCAGCGGCAGGGCCAGGATCAGCATGGCAACCAGCGGCCACAGGCCACCTACACCGGCGTTGATCGGCAGGAAGAGCACACCGGCGCCGATTGCGGTACCGTACAGGCCCAGCATCCAGACCACATCGGCCTTGTTGATGCCACGAGCGGCGTTGCTGGCTACACGACCATCAGCTGCAATATTCATGTCAGACATAAGTTGTTCCTGTCATCTAGGAAAAATGGGATTCTTGTTCATTCGGGCCTTGGCCCGGTTCCATCTCCCTGGAACGCCTGCTCTTCTTCCCTGTAGCTCTCACGCCCCGACAATCTGGTCATCACTCCATGTAACAACAAGAATGCAACAAACAACGGCATGAGTTTTTGACTCTGAGGGGGGACACCTGCTCGCCTTAACAACTCGACAACATGCGTCTCTCTCGATGGGGTGACTTTAATTAAATGACCTTATTAATCACAGCGTTTTTTTGAATTAATCAACCAAAGTTTGATTCGAGTCGCCTTTCGGACGACTAAGATCACACTCAAGGCGCTTTGTTGTGAGTTTTTTTTAACATTTAAAATTAGTTTCACTGGATTCAATGAATTTTGATGATTTACATTTTTAAAACAAGCGATCGTTTTCGGGTGGATTGTATGCAGCATCCCCTTGGCGTACCCTTGTGACTCACGCCTTTTTGTTGATTGATGATGACCATTACCCGTACCGATCTCGCCGAACTGGCGGTGTTTGCCGCCGTCGCCCGTCACCGCAGTTTCAGCAAGGCCGCCCTCGAACTCGGGGTCTCCTCCTCCGCCCTCAGCCATAGCCTGAAGGGGCTGGAAGCCCGTCTGGGGGTGCGACTGCTCAACCGCAGCACCCGCGCCGTGGTGCCGACAGAAGCGGGCCAGCGGCTGCTCAAGCAGCTGCTCCCCACCCTCAATACTCTTGAAGAGGCGCTTTGCGAGCTGGCCCGCAACAGCGATGAACCGGTGGGGCGACTCAAACTCTGCGCCCCGCGCAGCGCCATCGACAGCCTGCTGGCACCTGTGCTGATCGACTATCTGGCCCATTATCCGCGGATGCAGGTGGAGGTGGTGGAGCAGGAGCTGATGCCCCGGCTGATTGAAGATGGTTACGATGCCGCGCTCTTTTATGGCGATCTGCTGCCCAAGGAGATGATCGGCATCCCCCTCGGCCCGCCCCAGCGTTATCTGGTGGTGGGCTCCCCGGCCTATCTGGCGGAGCACGGTACGCCGGAGCACCCGAGCGAGCTGAGCCGCCACGCCTGCATCGGCTATCGCCTCACCCCGCACCATCACTATCGCTGGGCCTTTGCCGCCGACGGCAACATGCTGGAAATTGAGGTGACCGGGCCGCTCACCACCAGCACTCCGGCACTCTACCTGGGCGCCGCCGAGGCGGGGCTGGGGCTCGCCTACTGTCTGGAAGAGGAGGTAAGCCAAAAAATTGCGGAGGGAAAACTGCTCACCGTGCTGGAGCCCTGGTGTCCCACCTTTGCCGGTTTCTACCTCTTCTATCCCAGTCGGCACCAGCTGGGTAGCGGCCTGCGCATTCTGATCGACATGCTCAAGACTCACTACCAACACCCCGGATTAGTGAGCAATACTCAGCAATTCATCAAGTGAAACCCTGATTATCACCAAATAAGTATTAATCTAGACTAGCTGTTCGATAATCGAACTCCCCGAGAGAACAGATATGTCTGCCTATTTAACACTGCGACAACGGGCCATGACCCGTCGCTTCTGGGCTTACGCCCTCCCCTCCATACTTGCCATGCTGGTCTCGGGGGCCTACTACCTCATCGACGGCATCTTCGTCGGCCACTATGTGGGCGCCGCGGGCCTCGCCGGGATCAACCTGGTCTATCCGGTCATCATGGTGCTGATTGGTCTGGCCGCCATGATCAGCATGGGGGCCGCCACTGCCATCTCCTTCCAGCAAGGGGCGAAAAACGACACGCTGGCCCGTCAGGCGCTGGTCAACGCCCTCTGGCTGCTGGCCGGTCTCGGGGTCATTGCGCCGGTTCTGCTCTATTACACCCACACCGATATCCTGCTGGGACTGGGGATTGAACAGGGCACCGAGACCTGGATGCAGGCGAGCGACTACCTCACCTGGATTGGCGGCGGTACCCTGCTGCTGGCCAGCAATCTGGCGGTTCCCTATCTGCTGCGCAACGATGGTCGCCCGAAACTGGCCATGGTGCTGGTGAGCAGCGGCGCCGTGCTCAATATCATCCTCAACTACATCATGGTGGGTCGGCTGGGACTGGGACTGATCGGTACCGCGCAAGCCACCCTGATGGCAGAGGGTGCGGTGAGCCTGATCGGCCTTGGCTACTTCTTTACCCCCTGGGCGCGGCTGCGCCTCAGCTGGCGGGATCTGGTGCCCAACCTCCCCGCCATGCCGCACCTGCTCTTTACCGGTCTGCCGAGCCTGATTGCCCAGTTCAACCTCGGCCTGCTGCTGATGCTGCACAACAGCCAGCTGATGCTGTATGGCAATGTGAAGGATCTGGCGGGCTTTACCGTAGCCGGTTACACCGAGGCGGTCTTTATCGTCATCCTGCAGGGGCTGGCGTTCGGCATTCAGCCGCTCATCAGCAAAGCCGCGGGGGCCAAGCGCCATCGCAACCTCAAGTACCTGATGGAGATGGGGCTCAAGTTCACCTTTATCTACGGCATGCTGGTGTGGCTCACCATCCAGCTGCTGCCGGGACAGGTCGCCATGCTCTATACCGGCGATCAGGATCCCGAGCTGCTGGCCGCTGCCATCAGCAGCCTGACCCTCAACCTCGGCGCCATTCCGCTGGAGGGGATCATCATGTTCGGCATCGTGCTGCTGCAATCCATGGCGCGTACCCGTCAGGCGCTGGTCATCTCCATCGCCAAAACCGTGTTGCTGCTGCCGCTCATCTTCCTGCTGCCGCAACTGTGGGGCCGTGATGGGGTGCTGATGGCCCAGCCCGCGACCGTGCTACTGCTAACCCTGCCGCTTTGCTGGCTGCTGTGGCGCGAGTGGCTGCGCCTGAAAGTGGCCTGCGCACCAAAAGCCAGGCTCCGCCCGCAACCGGCCAACGCGCGCGCCACCGTCCAGCTGGCCCGTTAAGGCCACCGATCCCGCGTAGCAATAAAAAAACCGGCATCCCTGATGCCGGTTTTGGTATCTGCGCTTCCCGCCCATATCGTACATACAGAGAAGCCTCCGCAAGGGAGGCTTCTCTTATTCAACGTATCAGACTGGATGACCAGTCAGCGCGGACTGAGCGCTCAGGGCTTACTTGACGGTCGCGACTTACTTAACCGTGACACGAGCAAACTTGCGCTTGCCGACCTGATAGACGGCGGTACCGGCACCAATCAGTGCCTTGCCATCTTCCAGCTTCTCGCCATCCACCTTGACCGCGCCCTGCTTGATCATCCGCAGCGCTTCGGAGGTGGTGGCCACCAGATCGGCCTCTTTCAGCAGGTTGGCGATGGCCAGACCTTCACCTTCCAGTGCCAGCTCGACTTCCGGCATCTCGTCCGGAATGGCGTTCTTGGAGAAGCGCTGGGTGAAATCTTCGTGGGCCGCTTCGGCCGCCGCTTCGTCGTGATAACGGGCGATGATCTCTTTGGCCAGCCAGATCTTCACGTCGCGCGGGTTGAGGGTACCGGCAGCGATGCCAGCTTTGAATTCTTCAATTTCAGCCAGCGGACGGAAGGAGAGCAGCTCGTAGTAGTTCCACATCAGATCGTCGGTGATGGACATGATCTTGCCGAACATCTCGCCTGGAGCGTCATGGACGCCGATGTAGTTGCCTGCGGACTTGGACATCTTCTTGACGCCATCCAGACCCACCAGCAGCGGCATCATCAGCACGCACTGGGTCGCCATGCCGGCATCTTTTTGCAGCTCGCGGCCCATCAGCAGGTTGAACTTCTGGTCGGTACCGCCCAGTTCAACGTCCGCCTTCAGCGCGACCGAGTCATAGCCTTGCAGCAGCGGATAGAGGAATTCGTGAATCGCGATGGATTGGCCGCCGGTGTAGCGCTTTTTGAAGTCGTCGCGCTCCATCATGCGGGCCACGGTCTGCTTGGCCGCCAGCTTGATCATGCCGGTCGCACCCAGCTCGCTCAGCCAGGTCGAGTTGTACTCGATGCGGGTCTTGGCCGGGTCGAGGATCTTGAACGCCTGCTCGGCATAGGTGAGGGCGTTATGCTTGATAGCCTCTTCGGAGAGCGGCGGACGGGTAGCGTTCTTGCCGGAGGGATCACCCACCATGGCAGTGAAGTCACCGATCAGCAGGATCACTTCATGGCCCAGATCCTGGAAGGTCTTCAGCTTGTTGAGGATCACGGTATGACCCAGATGAATGTCGGGGGCGGTCGGGTCCATGCCCAACTTGATGCGCAGCGGGCGCCCTTCCTTCAACTTGGCGACAAGTTCTTCTTCAACCAGAATTTCTTCCGCTCCGCGCTTGATCTCGGCTAGCGCCACCTCGAGCTGGGACATTTTTTGACTCTCCATCACGATTCCACAGGGCCAAACATATTACTGGAATGGCGGGCCAATTGGAAAGGCTGTAAAATCCGCCCATTCTGCCCGACTTCATCTGCTTCTCATGGTTATTTGGCACGCCTTCAACTCCCTCCCCCACTGGCACCGCAAGATGGTGCTGATCTTGAGCATCATGATCATGATGCTGGCAGCCTGGCCCAGCGAACAGGCGGTAGCAACACGGGTCGATGAAAACGGCAACGAGATTGCCCTGCGACAGCAGCAGGAAGAGAACAGCGACGACAATCTGCCCCAGGACGACATCACCGCAGATGCCGTGCAACCGGCCACCCCGCCCAAGCCGCGCTACATCACCAAGCAGGTGAAGGTACGCCGTGGCGACAACATGGGGGTGATCTTCCAGCGCATTGGCCTGAGCACCACGGACCTGCACCTGATCGACCAGCTCGAGGGCAGCGATCCCCTGCGCATGCTGCAACCGGGGCAGGAGCTCACCTTCAAGCTCACCGAGAACGGCGAGCTGCACAGCCTTTATTACCCCCACAGTCTGGAGCAAGCGCTCAAGGTGAGCCGCAAGGAGGAGACCTTTGTCGCCCGCAACGTCAAGATCGCCCTCGACACCCGCGAACAGGTGAGCAAGGGGGAGATCCGCTCCAGCTTCTGGGGCGCCGCGGTGGATGCGGGTATGACCGAAGATCAGATCATGGACTTGGCCGCCATCTTCGGCTGGGATATCGACTTTGCCCAGGACTTGCAGCCGGGAGACAGCTTCCGGGTGGTCTATGAAGACAAGTTCCGCGACGACGAGCGGGTTGCCTCCGGCGATATTCTGGCTGCCGAGTTCGTCAACCAGGGCACCGCCTACCGCGCCGTGCTCAATGAAGATGGCAACTACTACACCCCGGAAGGGAAGGCGATGCGCAAGAGCTTCCTGCGCGCGCCGGTCAACTTCAAATACATCAGCTCCAACTTCAACCCGCGCCGCCTCCATCCGGTGACCGGCAAGATCCGCCCCCACAACGGCATCGACTATGTGGCGCCGGTGGGTACCCCCATCATGGCGGCGGGCTCCGGCAGCGTGGTGGCCGCCGGTTACAACCAGTTCAACGGCAACTACGTCTTTATCAAGCATGCCGGCAACTATGTGACCAAGTACCTGCACCTCTCCAAACGCACCGTCAACAAGGGGCAGCGGGTGAAGCAGGGACAGACCATCGGCACTCTGGGTGGCACCGGCCGCGTCACCGGCCCGCACCTGCACTATGAATTCGTGGTGGGCGGCATTCACAAGAACCCGCGCACCCTCACCCTACCGCAGGCAGAGACCCTGAGCGGACGCGAGCTGGCCAACTTCAAAAAGCTGGCGATGCCGCAACTGGCCAAGCTCGATAACCCCGAGCTGCAGCTGGCCCAGAACAAACGGGATGGTCGCGGCAACTAAGCCATCAGGACTGGCAGGGTGAAGGCCCTGCCAGCCCATTTTATTCAGCTCGCGCCAGGTAACCAGATTGAAATGAGTCCGCTTTCAGACATAAGATGAGATGGATCACCGGGAGCGGCATGTGGCACAGGCGTAAGGGCTTATCTATCCTGTCTCTCACTCTTTTTCCGGTCCGCATTGAGGATGCCCCATGGTTGAGCGTTATATCGGTCTGATGTCAAAGACCACGCCATGTGGCATGGGATGAAAGCCGTTCCCCTCTTTACCCTCTCTGCACACCGCATTTTCGAACAGCAATGTAAGGAGACACCATGGCTGAGCGCTATATCGGTCTGATGTCAGGCACCAGCATGGACGGCATCGACGCCGTACTGGTGTTGATCGACGGGGATGAACTGCGGGTCGAAGCGGCGCTTTGTCACCCCTGGCCGCAAGAGACCGCACGCACGCTGCATGCACTCTGCACCCCGAGCGACAACGAAATCGACCGCATGGGGGTGGCCGACAATCTGGTGGCACGCGAATTTGCCGCTGCCACCCACGCGCTGCTGGCCAAGGCGGGCCTCACGCCCGCCGATATTCGCGCCATCGGCAGCCACGGCCAGACCATCCGCCATCGCCCCCAGCTCGGGTTTACCCTGCAGATCGGCAACGCCGCCCTGCTGGCGGCACTGACCGGCATCGACGTTATCGCCGACTTTCGCACCATGGATATGGCCCTCGGCGGTCAAGGGGCGCCGCTGGTGCCCGCCTTCCATCAGGCCTTCTTTGCCCGCCCCGGCGCCCTGCGGGTGGTGCTGAATCTCGGCGGCATCGCCAATATCTCGGTGTTGCCGGGTCACGCCAACGGGGTCTATGGCTTCGATACCGGCCCGGCCAACACCCTGCTAGACGGCTGGTATCGCCGCCATCACCCCAAGGGGGCCGGTTACGATGCTGGCGGCAAGTGGGCAGCCAGCGGCCAGCTCATTCCCGAACTGTTGGAACAGCTCTTGGCTCACCCCTACTTCGCCGCTCCCCATCCCAAGAGCACCGGGCGGGAGATGTTTACCCTCGATTGGCTCGATGGGGAGCTGGCAGACACTTCATACGCCCCCGTGGATGTGCAGCGCACTCTGCAGGCGCTCACCTGCCACAGCATCGCCCGCCAACTGCCCGCCCGGCCCGAATCAGTCGGTACCAGCCAGCCGAAAGCCGAGCTGTTTGTCTGCGGCGGCGGAGCCCATAACACTTCCTTGCTGAAGGAGCTGGCCAGCCTGCTGCCTGCATGGCGCATCGCCAGCACTGCCGAGCTGGGCCTTGCCCCCGACTGGGTGGAAGGCGCTGCCTTTGCCTGGCTGGCCATGAGCTTTGTTCACCGCAAGCCGGGCAATCTGCCCGCCGTCACCGGCGCCAGCCGTCCGGCTGTGCTGGGGGCGCTCTATCCCGCCTGAGTGATGACAAGGGGCTGCGTATCAGTGTGCCCCCTTGAACAGACGCACAACCTGTTGCCGGATCGGTGCAAACAAAGGAGGCTTTGGCGGCTCCAGATTGATATGGCGCCGCCCGGCACGGGTTTCACAGCGAAGCAGATTCTGGATGTAGTGCTGGTGGGAGCGATGGATCAGCAGTGAAGCCTGATACGCCCACTGTCTGGGCACGCCCCACAGGGTGCTGGCAATCGCCCCGACGATGCAGAAGAAAGCGGGCTCCTGAATTCCCATCCGGCTGGCGTTCTCCAGCGCCTCCTTAAGCGAGTTGGAGTGGGCAATACAGGTCATGATATTGACCATGAAGGCGTCGTAATCATCCTCCCCACCTTTGCCAACGCGCGCCGTCAGGGTCGCCGCGGGCTGATAACCAAACTGATGGCCGATATTTTCCAACACCGTATTCCGCTGGCGGATCACCTTGCCATAAAACATCAGCATCACCATGCAGTCGATCGCCTTGCACAGCGCCTCGTAGTGGGGATGGCTCTTCTTGGGACGCGGCGCCGTGGCGAGGGCCAGCTCTTCAGAGATAGCCAGCAGGCCCACAGGTACGGCTGTGCTGACAAACGAGAGGTCAATCGACAGCTCCAGCCCCTCCTCCCCTTCCATGCGGGCCACAATCACATGTTCGCCAAACAGCCGACGCTGGCGCTCGATAAAGGCGCCAAAGACCAGATCACGAAACTGCTTTTGCGGATAAGGGGTATCGAGCAGGCTCTCGATGGTCATGATGGCGGCGGATACCCGGCCGCGCAGTCGGTAATCGGCAGGAATGGGAAAGCTCTTTCCCAGGCGAGGAGGTAACCGCTGCCCAGATGTTTGACAATACATATCGCCCAGAACGAAACCCAGCATAAATCCTCCACAGTCAGGTAATGATGATCGCGATGCGATCTCGCTTGCCAATCCTGGGCAATGGCCTGCCGGTGCATCGATGCTCTCCGTCAGGGCTCCTTGATTACCTTATTAATCATACGATTAATAGCGAATGAAAAAAGCGACCTGACTCGCAATCACGCCACTAATTAACAGTTTCATCAAGAAACAATAAAAAGCGGTCGATAAATCCATTTTTTGACTAATTTTCCTTTAAAAACAATACATTGAACTTTATGCCTGCAAAGTCACCTGAACTGTTCCCGAGCTCTGAAAACCATCCCAATCATCACAACCAGCCACAGATAAGAGGGAGATCAGACAAAGCCACAAAAAAGTGGAAAAAGCGATGACGCGGGGCAACCCCATCGGGGGATACAACCGGCGTGAAGAGAAGCGGATTGCCACCACTGCCCCTTCCTCATCCATCGCCACCTCTCATCCAGCACTACAGGTCCCGCACACCGTCACGCCAACGCCAACGCCAACGCCAACGCCATGCTCCCCACTCCTGTGCAGCAGGGGCAGATCCGCCGTGCAAATTCATGGCATAGAATTTTATGGCGCTAATAACAGATCCCGGCTGCCAGCAAGGCGTCACCGAGTATGCCGGAATAATCATTAACAGAGAGGAATGCAAAAGCCGTGAATTATATTCCAGAGGTATCTTTAATAAGGTGGATATGCATATTCACGGGAATTTTCATAGCCCCTTTAAAAAGCTGAAAACAGATATCCATGCACCATAATATGCATTATTTGCACATCGGCGCATAATATTAACCCTTTATTCACACGCCAATATCCCGAAGAGGGGAAGAGCAAACCCAGTCAGGGCAAGGCTGTCCGCCGATTTGGCACCATTTGCGCACGAATTGGCTACGATTGCGGGTGAATTGAATAGCAATATGATTAAATTTGCGCCCATTGAGCCATCTCATAGAAATGCAATCAGCGGTTTGCACCCCCTGATAGCCACTCATAGAATCGCCCTGTCTGAAATATCTACCCTGTCTCTTCCTCTCTTATCCCTCTCAGCTATTGAGTGGAACACAAATAATAACCGGGGATGCCGCCGCTGGCGCAGTGCCGTGGCGCACAACAAGATGGGGTAAACCTGTACCTGAATGAACAACAAATATTAAAAAGAGGCATATCTATGAGTGGCACCATCATCAAGTCGGCAAGAAATACCCCCCATGCACCCCAGGATCTGGGCCCCTGCACCCAAACGGTGGCGTTTTCTCATTACAACAATATCTCCGCCCAGCTGCCGGTCGATCCCGCCACCGGCAAGATGGTGAACGGCGATGTCACCGCGCAGGCCAGACAGTGCCTGAGCAACCTCAAGGCGATCATCGAGAGCATCGGCCATGTGATGGACGATATGGTCAAAGCGACCATCTTCCTGAAAGAGATTGCGGATCTGGAAGCGGTCAACGCCGTCTATCGCGAATTCTTCCTGGGCTATCTGCCGACCCGCACCACCCTCGCCGTCGCCGCCCTGCCGCTGGGCGCGCTGGTGCAGATCGATGCCATCATCTCCAACGGCGAAGGTACCTTCCCGCAAGATCCTTGCCCGCTGGTGAAGCTCGCCCGCAACAGTGACAAGGCGCCGCACAATCCGTTCTCCACCCATACCGTGGCCTTCTCCCACTACAACAATATCGGTGCGCAACTGCCGGTCGATGCGGCCTCGGGCCAGCTGGTTGCCGGTGGCATCAAGGAGCAGGCGGGCCAGTGCCTGCGCAATATCAAGGCGGTGCTGGAGAGCATCGACGTGCCGTTTGACGATATCGTCAAGGTCACTGTCTATCTGACCGACCTGGCCGATCTGGAGGCCGTCAACGAGGTCTACACCACCTTCTTCCCCGACTCCGCCATCGCCCGCGCCGTCGCCTATCTGCCCGCCCGCTCTGTGATCAGTGCCGCCGCCCTGCCCATGGGGGCGCGGGTGCAGATGGATGCGGTCATCTCCCACGGTGACGGCACCCCGCCGCAACTGGTGGAAGATCGTCACAATCTGGTGATCCGTGCCCGTAATACCGACAAGGCACCGCGCAGCCCGCTCCATTGCCAGACCGTCGCCTTCTCCCACTACAACCATCTCTCTGCGCAACTGCCGATTGACCCCGCCACCGGCAAGATCCTGACTGGCTGTGTCAAAGAGCAGACCGCCCAGTGCCTGAGCAATATCAAGGCGATTGTGGAGAGCATCGGCCATGTGATGGACGATATCGTCAAGGTCAATATCCAGCTCGGCAATATCGCGGATCTGGATGCGGTCAACGCCGTCTACACCAAATATTTCCCAGGTTATCTGCCTGCCCGTACCGTGATTGGCGTGAGCGAACTGCCCGCTGGCGCCATGGTGCAGATGGATGCAGTGATGTCCAACGCCGAAAGCACCTCGCCGCAGGTATAAAGGTTGCGTTCAATAATAAAAAGAGACCGGCTATATGCCGGTCTCTTTTTTGGTAACAGGAGGGGATATTATTTTTATGGTATCGTCTTAAAAATGCGAACGTCCGATTACGCTTCGCTAGTCGAACTACGAGCGACTCAATCTTTCACAGAAGTTTTTACATTATTGCATATCTCTGGAGAGTTTTATAAACATGTTCATCTGCTCTGCAATACGTATCTTTAAGCTGTATATTAAATTCTAACTCTACATCTTTATACTCAGGCAATATATCTTTTGATAAAAAATCATAAGATAACTTGTTTTTTACAAACTGATAAATTTTATCGAGAACTTTCTTTTCATCTATGTATTTCAGCAGGTTTGATAGTTTTTTCGAATCAGAGAAACTTGCTGCATATTTCCCAACCTCAACCTGGTATTTTGACATATCTACTACAAACTTTGGATTTGTATAAAAATGCTCTATGCATATCTTTCTAACTTTCTCTCTAAATTCATAATCTTTTTGAGTATCAAGCATATATCCCATATCAGCTTGATATTCCTCTTCTAGCTTCTTCTCTAAGTATATTTCAAGCTTGGTTGATATTCCAAGCAAATCAATATCATCCAGTGAGAATGACACATCTTTCAAAAATTTTGCTACTCCTAACAAGTGCAAGTCAAGATAGTGATCATACACCTGCATAGAGACATCTTGACGCTGTTGCGACTCAAATTTTTCAATCCACTGTTCAAGAGTTTTTTTCACTACTTCTCTCATGTGCACCTTCCATTAGAGATCTCTAAATAACTTGATTAAATTACATTTTTGATATGTATTTTTCAACTAAATAAATAATGAATACACACATGATTTATATTCATTATAAATATACTCTTTTCTACCATAACTTTAAGTAATTGAAGTATTTACAACATTTAAAATTCATACAATAGCAGATAAAAAACACCCCCCATCTTGCGATGGAGGGCATTTTATTTTCCGGCTATTGAGTCAGATTGACCCAATATTCAGCGATTACAGGGACTCTGCGGTCGCAACCACGTTTTCCACGGTAAAGCCGAATTCCTTGAACAGCAGCTCGGCCGGCGCAGACTCACCGAAGGTGGTCATACCGATGATCTTGCCGCCGAAACCGACGTACTTGTACCAGTAGTCAGCGATACCCGCTTCGATGGCCACGCGCTTGGTGACAGAAGACGGCAGGACGGACTCTTTGTACTCGGCAGACTGGGCGTCGAACACGTCGGTAGACGGCAGAGAGACTACGCGCACGGCACGGCCCTTGGCAGTCAGCTGCTCATAGGCGGCAACGGCCAGTTCTACTTCGGAACCGGTGGCGATCAGGATCAGCTCCGGAGTACCGGCGCAATCCTTCAGCACGTAGCCACCCTTGGCGGTATCAGCCAGTTGCTGGGCAGTACGATCCATCTGGGCCAGGTTCTGACGGGAGAAGATCAGGGAAGTCGGACCGTCGGTACGCTCGATGGCGTGTTTCCAGGCGATGGCAGATTCAACCTGGTCACACGGACGCCAGGTGCTCATGTTCGGAGTCAGACGCAGGGAGGCGATCTGCTCAACCGGCTGGTGAGTCGGGCCATCTTCACCCAGACCGATAGAGTCGTGGGTGTAAACGAAGATGGCGCGCTGCTTCATCAGGGCGGCCATGCGCAGGGCGTTGCGGGCGTACTCCATAAACATCAGGAAGGTCGCGCCGTAGGGGATGAAACCACCGTGCAGGGCGATACCGTTCATGATGGCGGACATGCCGAACTCGCGGACACCGTAGTGGATGTAGTTGCCGGAGGCATCGTCGTAGGTCAGGGACTTGGAGCCGGACCACATGGTCAGGTTGGACGGCGCCAGGTCGGCAGAGCCGCCCATGAACTCCGGCAGCAGCTTGCCGAACGCTTCCAGAGAGTTCTGGGACGCTTTACGGGTAGCAATCTTGGCCGGGTTGGCTTGCAGGGTTTCGATGATCTTGGCAGATTCAGCAGCCCAGTTGGCCGGCAGTTCGCCAGTGGAGCGGCGCTTGAACTCGGCAGCCAGGGTCGGGTGAGCGGCTTCATAGGCGGCGAACTTGGCAGCCCAGTCGGCTTCCAGTGCAGCGCCCTTTTCCTGACCGTTCCACTCGGCAGCGATATCGGCCGGGATAACGAACGGCGCGTGGTCCCACTTCAGGAAGGCACGAGCTGCGGCGATCTCGTCGTTGCCCAGCGGTGAGCCGTGGCAGTCGTGAGAACCGGATTTGTTCGGGGAGCCGTAACCGATGATGGTGCGGCAGCAGATCAGGGTCGGCTTGCCGGTCTCGGCCTTGGCGGCTTCGATGGCGGCATTGATGGCTTCCGGGCTGTGGCCGTCAACAGCCGGGATAACGTGCCAGCCGTAAGCTTCGAAACGCTTGACGGTGTCATCGGTGAACCAGCCTTCTACGTGACCGTCGATGGAGATACCGTTGTCATCCCAGAACGCGATCAGTTTGCCCAGTTGCAGGGTACCTGCCAGGGAGCACGCTTCGTGGGAGATACCTTCCATCAGGCAGCCGTCGCCCATAAAGGCGTAGGTGTAGTGGTCAACGATGTCGTGGCCCGGCTGGTTGAACTGCTCAGCCATGGCTTTTTCGGCGATCGCCATACCCACGGCGTTGGTGATGCCCTGACCCAGCGGGCCAGTGGTGGTTTCAACGCCCGGTGCATAGCCGTACTCCGGGTGACCCGGGGTGCGAGAGTGCAGTTGGCGGAAGTTTTTCAGATCGTCGATGGAGAGGTCATAACCGGAGAGGTGCAGCAGGGAGTACAGCAGCATGGAGCCGTGGCCGTTGGAGAGAATGAAACGGTCGCGGTCGGCCCACTTGGGGTTGTTCGGGTTATGTCTGAGGTGGCTACGCCACAGCACTTCGGCGATATCCGCCATTCCCATGGGGGCGCCCGGGTGACCGGAGTTGGCTTTTTGAACGGCATCCATACTCAATGCACGAATGGCATTGGCAAGCTCTTTACGAGAAGGCATCTGAATCTCCTGCGATTGCTTCATTTGATGGCCAAGATTAAGGCGCGTCATTGTCCCAGCAGGGCGCGCGGCGTGCAAATACTATCTGGGCGAATAAAGTGGCTTTGAGAGGACAATCGCTTTTCTTGGCGGTTTTTGGCCAAAGAGAACGGCGGCAAACGTTTGATTCCCACCCCCTTGGGGATAGCAAGGAGCCAATAGTAGCCAGCTTGCGACACCACGACAAAATAGTGCTGGCAATCGCAGGAGGCGCTAATTAAAATAGACGTCCAGATGTAGATACCTCTATACCATCCCATTCACCCGGTTATTGCTGTGGCGATAACCCAGACAAGCTGAGACTCCCATCATGGCAAAGCTGTTTACTTCCGAGTCGGTCTCCGAAGGCCATCCCGACAAGATTGCGGACCAGATCTCCGATGCGGTACTGGACGCCATCCTCAAGCAAGATACCAAGGCCCGTGTCGCCTGTGAGACCCTGGTCAAGACCGGCATGGTCATGGTGGCCGGCGAAGTAACCACCTCTGCCTGGGTTGATATCGAAGAGATCGTGCGTGATACCGTGCGTGAAATCGGCTACACCCACTCCGACATGGGCTTCGACGCCGACTCTTGCGCCGTGCTAAACGCCATCGGCAAGCAGTCTCCGGACATCAACCAGGGTGTTGACCGCAACGATCCGCTGGAACAGGGCGCTGGCGACCAGGGCCTGATGTTCGGCTACGCCACCAATGAAACCGACGTGCTGATGCCCGCCCCCATCACCTACTCTCACCTGCTGGTGAAGCGTCAGGCCGAAGTGCGCAAGAACGGCACCCTGCCGTGGCTGCGTCCGGATGCCAAGAGCCAGCTGACCTTTGCCTACGACGACGCAGGCAAGATCATCGGTGTGGATGCCGTGGTGCTGTCTACCCAGCACGCCGAATCCATCAGCCACAAGGATCTGGTTGAAGCGGTACGCGAAGAGATCATCAAGCCGGTGCTGCCGGCCGAGTGGGTCAACAAGGACACCAAATACTTCATCAACCCGACCGGCCGTTTCGTTATCGGCGGCCCGATGGGTGACTGCGGTCTGACCGGTCGCAAAATCATCGTCGACACCTACGGCGGCATGGCCCGTCACGGTGGTGGCGCCTTCTCCGGTAAGGATCCGTCCAAGGTTGACCGCTCCGCTGCTTACGCTGCCCGCTACGTTGCCAAAAACATCGTTGCCGCCGGTCTGGCCGATCGCTGTGAAATCCAGATCTCCTACGCCATCGGCGTGGCCGAGCCGACCTCCATCAGCGTCGAGACCTTCGGTACTGCCAAGGTCGCCGAGGAGCTGCTGGTCAAGCTGGTACGCGAGCACTTCGAACTGCGCCCGTATGGCCTGATCGAAATGCTGGATCTGAAGCGCCCGATCTACCAGGCTACCGCAGCCTACGGTCACTTCGGTCGTGACGAGTTCCCGTGGGAGCAGACCGACAAGGCCGAACTGCTGCGTTCCGCCGCCGGCCTGTAAGGCTCGCTGTTGTGATAAAAGGGGAGCCTGGCTCCCCTTTTGCTTATCCGCTATCTGACGAGATGTTGATGTCTGCCACCCCTGCCCAGCTTGTCGCCCTGCTGCAACAACGCGTAGAAGCCTGCTTTGTGCAGGCCGAGGCGCGCCTTGGCCGCACCTTTCCCCGCCCGCGGCTCTACTGCAATATGCGGGGCCGGGCGGCGGGATCGGCGCGTCTGCAAACCTGGGAGCTGCGCTTCAATCCCGCCCTCTATCAGGCCAACCAGCAGGCGTTTCTGGATGAGGTGGTGCCCCACGAGGTGGCCCATCTGCTGGTTCACGCCCTGTGGGGTGAAGGGCGCGGCAAAAACCGGGTCTTGCCTCACGGCCGCCAGTGGCAGTCGGTGATGCGAGAGGTGTTCGGCCTTGAGCCCAGAACTACCCACAGCTTCGATCTGGCAGTACTGGCCCAGCGCACCGTGCCCTATCGCTGTCACTGCCAGCAGCATCAGCTCTCTATTCGCCGCCACAACAAGGTGATGCGTGGCGAGGCCCGCTATCACTGCCGCCGCTGCAAGCAGCCGCTGGAGCGGGAACGGCCGGAGCCAGAGCAGTAAGCCAGCTTGTGTCGCGCCCCTGTGGTAGGGTGCCCGCCATCGTTCGTCAATCATCCCGTTTGCAAGGAATCCCATGCGTTTCATCTCCTCCATCGCCCTGACCCTGCTGGCCGGTTTGCCGCTGCTCAGCGCCCCCCTGCACGCCCAGACCTTTCGCGAAGCCAAACAGGATCTGGTGAAGCTCTATCGCAGCCAGCCAGCAGTCACCACCTTCTACTGCGGCTGCGACATCAACTATCAGGGCAAGAAAATGAGCCCGGATCTCGCCAGCTGCGGCTATGAGCCGCGCAAGCAGCCCAAGCGCGCCGCCCGCATCGAGTGGGAGCACGTGGTGCCCGCCTGGGAGTTCGGCCACCAGCTGCAGTGCTGGCAGGATGGCGGTCGCAAGAACTGCGAGAAGGTGAGCCCGGAGTTCAACAAGATGGAGGGGGACATGCACAACCTCTTCCCCGCTATCGGCGAGGTGAACGGCGATCGGGCCAACTACCGCTTCTCCGACTGGAACGGCAAGCCGGATCAGTACGGCCAGTGCCAGATGCTGGTGGATTTCAAGGATCGTCGGGTGCAGCCCCCCAAAGGGCCGGTACGGGGCCAGATCGCCCGCGCCTACCTCTATATGAGCGAGCAGTATGGGCTGCGTCTGGCAGCGCAACAGCGTAAACTGTTCGAAGCTTGGGATCGCCAGTACCCGGCCGAGGGCTGGGAGTGCGAGCGCAACCGCCGCATCGGCAAGCTGCAGGGCAATACCAATCCCTTTATTGAAAAGCAGTGCCAATAACCCCATTTGACCAGGGAGGGGATCGCCCCTCCTATCATGAAGCCCTTCTTCACCGCAGCGTGAGCCTTGCCTCGCTGCAGGATATAAAGGGTTTCCAAGCAAGAGACTGACAAGCAGCCATGCGCATTCCACGTATCTATGAACCGGCCACCCTGCAAGTTGGCCAGACCATCGCCCTGTCGGAAGACGGCGCCAACCATATCGGCCGGGTACTGCGCATGCAGCCTGGCCAGCAGCTCGAGCTGTTCAATGGCGATGGTAATCAATATCCCGCCACCATAGCCCTGGTCGGCAAGAAGTCGGTGGAAGTGACCATCGACAGTTGTGACGCCCAATCGGTGGAGTCACCGCTGGCCATTCATCTGGGTCAGGTGATCAGCCGTGGCGACAAGATGGACTTCACCATCCAGAAATCGGTGGAGCTGGGCGTCACCTGCATCACCCCGCTCTTCTCCGAGCGTTGCGGCGTCAAGCTGCCGGCAGACCGGCTGGAGAAGAAGCGCGAACAGTGGCAGAAGGTGGTGATCAGCGCCTGCGAACAGTGCGGCCGCAACGTGGTGCCCGAGGTGCGCATGCCGATGGAACTGGACGCCTGGCTGGCGGAAGAGACCAAGGAGCTCAAACTCAACCTGCACCCGCGCGCTGAGTACAGCATCAACACCCTGCCCGTTCCCGAGCATGGCGTGCGCCTGCTGATTGGCCCGGAAGGGGGATTGTCGAGCGACGAAATCGCCCGTACCGTGCAGGAAGATTTCAAAGAGATGCTGCTGGGGCCGCGGGTGCTGCGCACCGAAACCGCCGCCCTGACTGCGATTACTGCGCTGCAGTGCCGTTTTGGCGATCTCGCTTGAAACCAGTCCAATGTCTTACTGCGAGGTCGTGATCAAGGCTCATGCGCAGCTCGCTTATGTGGAACCAAGAGGCTCACGTATATCTATACGCTCCGGTTCCTGCGCTGCTCTTTACCTTGCTGACGACCTCTCGCGACAGACTTTGAACAGGTTTTAAAAATCTCACTCGCAATCGAGCCACAAGAAGGATATTCGGATGACCATTAAACTCGGCATCGTGATGGACCCCATCTCGGCCATCAACATCAAGAAAGATTCCAGCTTTGCCATGCTCGAAGAGGCGCAAAAGCGCGGCTATGAGCTGTTCTATCTGGAGATGAAGGATCTCTACATGGAAGCTGGTCGCGCCTTTGGCACCATGCGCCCGCTCACCGTCAAATATGACTATGCCGACTGGTACAAGCTGGGAGAGGTGGTCGATCAGCCCCTCTCCAACCTCGATGTGATCCTGATGCGCAAGGATCCGCCGTTCGACACCGAATTTATCTACGCCACCTACATGCTGGAGCGGGCCGAGGATGAGGGTTGCCTTATCGTCAACAAGCCGCAGAGCCTGCGTGACGCCAACGAGAAGCTCTACACTGCCTGGTTTGCCGAGCATACCCCGACCACGCTGGTGACCCGCCGCGCCGACAAGCTGCGCGCCTTCCACGCCAAGCACAAAGACGTGATCCTCAAACCGCTGGACGGCATGGGCGGCGCCTCCATCTTCCGCATGAAGGAAGATGACGCCAACGTCGGCGTGATTATCGAGACCCTGACCGCCCACGGCAGCCAGTACTGCATGGCGCAGACCTATCTGCCCGCCATCAAGGATGGCGACAAGCGGGTACTGGTGGTGGACGGCGAACCGGTTCCCTACTGTCTGGCCCGTATTCCGGCGCAAGGCGAAACCCGTGGCAATCTGGCGGCCGGTGGCCGTGGTGAAGCGCGTCCCCTGAGCGAAGCCGACTGGGCCATCGCCCGCGCGGTGGGCCCGACCCTGAAAGAGAAAGGGCTCATCTTCGTCGGCCTCGATATCATCGGCGATCGGCTGACCGAAATTAACGTCACCAGCCCGACCTGCATTCGCGAGATTGAAGCGGCCTTCGATGTGCACATCACCGGCATGCTGATGGATGCCATCGAGCGTCGGCTGGGCAAATAATCGCTTGGCAGGCTAAACCGGCCTGTTCAGGGGTAACCCGCCCCCGACAAGCCCGGCAACAGAGAGGGTGGCCCGGCGCCACCCTCTCTGTTTCAAGACAATCCGGAAAGGAGCGGGATCTCGCCTAGCCTAAAAAGCGGTTTTTCCCATGGGGATCAACTGCCATAATTGACCTCAAATACCTTTGCACTATTTGGCCTCTATGCAAACACTGCAAAATCACTTCCTGCTTGCCATGCCAAGCCTGACGGATCCCTACTTCGAGCGTTCGCTGGTCTATCTGTGCGAGCACAACGAAGAGGGCGCCATGGGGCTGGTGGTCAACATTCCGGTCGAGATGTCGCTGGAAACCATGCTGACCCAGCTCAAACTCAACCCGCCCGCCAATCCGGAGCTCAAGCAACCGGTGTTGCAGGGGGGGCCGGTTCACGCCGATCGCGGCTTCGTGCTGCACAGCTTCCGCCCCGGTTTCAACTCCACCCTGCAGGTGGGGGATGAAATGATGGTGACTACTTCCAAGGATATACTGGAAACCCTGGGCACGAGCGAAGCGCCCGCCCATTGGCTGGTAGCCCTTGGCTATGCTGGCTGGAGCGCCGGTCAGCTGGAACAGGAGCTGGTCGATGGCGCCTGGCTGGTGATCCCCCCCAATCCGGATCTGGTGTTCAAGACCCCCATTCACAAACGTTGGCAACAAGCCGCCGCCAGCATAGGGGTGAACCCGGTTCACCTCTCCAGCGACATCGGTCACAGCTAACCCCTGCAACGCATCTGGCGTTGCATTTCGAGGATTTTTTTCATGTCATCACGCAGCATTATGGGCTTTGACTATGGCACCAAGAGCATTGGCGTCGCCATCGGTCAGGAGCTGACTGGCACTGCCCAGCCTCTGCGCGCCCTCAAGGCCAACGACGGCATCCCCAACTGGGATGAGATTGAGAAGCTGCTCAAGGAGTGGCAACCGGACCTGCTGGTGGTCGGTCTGCCGCTGAACATGGATGGCACAGATCAGGAGATCACGGTACGGGCCCGCAAATTCGGTAACCGGCTGCATGGCCGCTTCGGCAAACCGGTGGAGTTCAAGGATGAGCGACTCACCACCACGGACGCCCGCGCCCGGCTGTTTGAGCGGGGCGGCTATCGCGCGCTGGAAAAGGGCAGTGTGGACGGGGTATCGGCACAACTGATCGTCGAAGCCTGGATGGAAGAGCAGTACAACTAAGCCATCAACAACAAGGCAAGGGTCGCCGCCCTTGCCTTGTCTCGCACTATCCTCTCATTACGCCTGTGACTGACCAGGCACCAGCCCTTCGGCCTCTGTCGGAGTCGCATTCATCATCCGGTTGAGCCAGGGCACCATCAGGCCCATCACTACCGCAACCAGCAGGGTCGCTATCCCGATCTTGCCAAACACACCGGTGTAAATTGGCAGGGTCTGCAGCGGATCCGTCATCCCTTGCGGCACGGCGGTAAAGGTCGCCACATAGCCCCCGAGCAGCGATGCCATCGCCTGGGTCAGGAACCACATCCCGAGAATGAAGCCCATCAGGCGTTGCGGCACCAGCGCAGCCACCATGGCCAGCCCCAGGGCGCTGATCATCAGCTCGCCGATACTCTGGAACAGGTAGATCAGCACCATAAACCAGGGGGAAGTGAGCCCCAGTTCATCGGCAAACCACCAGCCGGACGCCGCCGCCGTCAGAAAGCCCAGCGAGCAGAAGAACATCCCGAGGGTAAATTTGAGCGGCATGGTGAGATCCCGTCCCTTGCTGCCCATCCGGGTATAGATCATCGCGAGTACCGGGCTGCCCACCACCACCCAGAAGGGGTTGAGCGCCTGGAAGCTGATGGGGTTGACGCTCATGCCCAGCATCTCGTGATGCATGTTGTTGATGGCAAAGAAGTTAAGGGAAGTCGGCATCTGGGCATACAGCACGTAGAAGAGCACCGCCTCCAGCATCAGCACGAAGGCCACATACATCTTGTTGCGACCGACGGTGTCGAGCTTGAACGCCTCGCGAAAGAAGACGATCACCACAGCGACGGTCACTGTCATCAGCACCATGTTGGCGATCACCACGTGGTGCATCAGCCAGGCGCAGAAAAACACCATGGCCACCGAGCCCACGATAACCAGCAGCAACTTGCTGTAATCGAGCGGCAGGTGATCCGGCTCGGAGCCGATATCCTTGACCATATTACGGCAGGCAAAGAAGGTGAGCAGCGCAATAATCAGCCCCACCCCGCACAGGTTATAGGTCACGGTATAGCCGTAGTGATCGGCAATCACCGGCGCGAGCGAGAGGGAAATAAGGGAGCCGATATTGATCGACATATAAAACAGGGTAAAAGCCCCATCCAGCCGCGGATCTTTTGGCTGGTAGCATTTTGACAGCAGGCTGGCCGGATTGGCCTTGAACAGACAGTTACCGACCGCAATGGTGCCCAGCGCATAGAAAATCAGGTCGGGATTGTAGATAGAGAGGCCGGTCAAAAAGTAGCCTATCACCAGCACCACGGCCCCCAGCACCATGGTGCGCTTGGTGCCGAGAACATGGTCACCGACATAGCCACCGACCGAGATCAGGCCATATACCAGCGCCGAGAAGGCACCGAAGGTAATAAAGGATTGCTCTTGGGAAAATCCCAGTTGCTGCACAAAGAAAACCGCCAGGATCCCCTGCACGCCGTAATAACCGAAGCGCTCCCAGAGTTCGACGAAAAATATCATAAAGAAGGGTTTGGGCTGTTGTAACAACCTTGTGGGTGCTGTTGCTGGATGCATATCAACCTGCCTTTGCTGAGATTTATTTTTATTAATCTGGTGGTGGCTACCGCACTATTTTTTTGCCCGCCATCGCTATAACGGGGAGCACAGTCAGCCTGCCAATCTGGCTATTTTCGGGTGCACGGGCCCCGTTCGATGAAAGGTGTTTTTCATCTAGCCGGTTTCAATTACGGGTTATCGGGGGATGGTGAGTGGCGTCTCCCAGTACAGTTACCGGCTCCGGGTTCTACCTTTGCTTCATCCCTTCACTCAAGCCGGTTTATCAACCTTGATGCTTATTCCCCTCTGTTCCGTCACTCATGGCTGGTGGCCAGATAGCCGGGGCATGACACTGCCACAGACGACCTGTGGGGCTGGCTCACTCCGCGCTCTACTGGCTATCACACTACACAAGCGCTATCTCACCCCGCCACTCCAAGGGGTGTCATGCTATATCACTGCAAATACAGGAACTTAATGGTCGATCACACTTTAAAAGTGACCATCGGTGAAGTTTTCTAATGAAACCACATGAATTTTTTTCGTGAAAAGAGCTTCACTCGAGACGTGCAACCAAGGCCAATCTGTGCATAAAGAGAGTTGAATGGCACACAGCTTGAACCCGAACTCGGCACTTCAGTCGTGCAGAAGCCTGCTCATCAGGGCGATGCGACAACAAAAAGCCGGAGCAGATGGCTCCGGCTCATCGATAGGCACCGTCACGGCCACATTAGCGTGGCGATTCGTCGTTGTAGAGTCGCCGGATCTCGTTGCGCAGCCACATCACCTTGGCATCCTGATTGTGCCGCTTGTGCCACAGCAAGATGAAGGCGATTTCCAGCTGGGCGTAGAGCTTCTCGGGGAGCGGCAGCGGCATGGCGATCAGATTGCCGTGATGCCGACTGGCATAACCACCGCAGTAGGAAGGGGCCACCGCAATCAGCTCGTGGCTCGACTGGGAGGCAATATGCAGCGCCTGCTCGAAACTGGCGACCATGATGGGCACCTCCCGCTTCAGCCCCTCATCCTCCAGCAGACTGTCGAGGGCCCAGGTATCGTTCGCTTCCCACACCATGCTGATCTGGGGGCAGGCCAGAAAGTTCTCCAGCGACCACTTCTGCTCAAGCAGGGGGTGATCCTTGCGCAGAAAAACCACCGGACGATCGGTAAACAGCACCTCGTGATCGATGTAGTAGGGCAAGCGGTTGACCTTGGCCCGGGAGCGGCCATGGGTTTCGCGGGCGCAGAAGCCGAGATCTGCATCGCCATTGACTATGTCGTTTAGGGAGTGGTGATCCCACCCCAGCATCCTGACCACCGAGTTGGGGTACTTCTGGTAGATGGTCATGGGCAGATCGCTAAGGAAGCTGATGTAGAAGGGAGACTCCATCACCAGCGTGAAGCGTGCACCGTCGGGGATCGCATCGCTATTGAGCGAGGTGATGCTGTCGGTGAGTTGGAACCAGACCTTCAGCTCCTCCTCCAGAGTCAGGGAGAGGTTGGTGGGCTGCAACCCCTGCCGTACCCGCACAAACAGGGGATCGTCAAACCACTCCCGCAACTTGGCCAGAGACTTGCTCACCGCCGACGGAGTGACACAGAGCTTTTTCGCCGCCCCTGCCACACTGCGCTCCTGCATCAGGTACTTGAACACCACCAGCAGGTTCAAATCGAGTTCACCCAGATTGCGCATATCCCCTCTCATCTTCCATCAGCCCTGCGACCGCACTTCACGAAGCGCGAGCCATGGTAACAGCCCTTTGACAGCCAGGTAACTGAGCAGTGCCAGCAGCAGAGCGCAGATCAGCATCTCGGTCGGGGCAAAGCCAAGTTGGCCCAGCAGCCAGATATAGAGGCCGGAGAGGCTGATCTGCATGATGCAGAGCACCGCGCTAGCGAACGCCACATTGTGCTGGCAACCATCGAGCGCCTCCCCCATCGCCACCCCGAAGCCACAGGAGAAGCCAACACAGACCAGCGCAAACCCCGGCAGCAGCAGATGGATATCGCCCCCCGTCTGCCAGCCGCCGATCAGTGAGCACGCCGCCAGCAGATAGGAGAGATGAGACACCGCCAGCACCTTATGCTTGCCCAGCCAGCGCAGCAGCAGCGGTGTCAGGAAAGAGGTGGACATGCTCACCCCGGCCATCACCATCATCACGATGGAGTACTGCTCGGTGGTAAAACCAAACTCCTTCATCAGGATCAGCGGCGAGACGCTGACATAGACCAGAATGGCGGTCACGCTGGCACTGGTCAGCAGGGAGAGCAACATAAAGCGCGGCGAGCGCAGCAGGGCAAAGGGCAGCGCCGTGCCGCTGCCAGGTTGCCGGGCTGGGCGGGTCTCCTTGAGCAGCAGCAAGTTCACCAGACCGCTGACGGCAGCCACCAGCGCCATCGCCACGAAGATCGCGCGCCAGTCAAAATGGGACAGGATGAGATAACCGAGCACCGGCGCCAGCACCGGGATCACGCAGATCACCCCGTTGATCATCGAGAGCGCCATCGCCAGCCGCTCCTGACTCAGCACATCCCGCAGCACGGTAAAGGTCATGATATAGAGCGCACCGGCCCCGACTCCCTGCCAGAAACGGCCGAGGTAGAACTGGTTGATCCCCTCGGCATGACCCGCCACCAGCGAGGCGATGACAAAAATCAGCGCCCCCCCCAGCACCACCCAGCGCCGCCCGTAGCGATCGGCAATCATTCCCCCCAGCAGCACGGTGGCCGCCATGCCAAACAGATAGATGGAGAAGGCGGTGTGGATCTGCGCCTCGCTCGCCTGCAGGGTATCGGCAATCCGGGGCACGGCGACCAGATAGAGATCGATCCCGACCGGATAGAGGATGATCATCAAAAAGGCGCACAGTAGAAAAGTTCTCATGGAGGCTCCGTAACAGAAATCTGGCCCCTGTTCTGCCAAAAGCACGGCAAACAGCAGGCAAGCAAGTGACTATGCGGAGCACTATAGGGGGGGGCAACCACCACACCTAGTGAAGAGATGGCGAACGGTACATTCCAATCAGGAAATTTTGTCTCTACCATCGAGCCATTTAGGCAGCAAAACCCACCACAGCACGATTGCCGGAAATGGGCATACCTACAGTTACGCCGGGGTTGCCCCGGCGTAACTATCAATTTTGGACGCCTTGAACTCAGCCGATCACTCGGCCAACTGACTCAGGATGGCGTAGGCCGCCTTGACCCGGGCATCATTGGGATAGTTGCGGTTGGCCAGCATGACGATGCCAATCCCCTTGGCCGGGACAAAGGCGACATAGGCACCAAAGCCGTTGGTCGATCCCGTCTTGTTGAAGAGCCGCGGCTCCCCCATATCTTTGGGCGCGGCAAAGCGTTCCACCGGATTGGCCTTGTAGC
Organism: Aeromonas aquatilis; assembly: GCF_054052405.1. Classification (NCBI taxonomy): domain Bacteria; kingdom Pseudomonadati; phylum Pseudomonadota; class Gammaproteobacteria; order Aeromonadales; family Aeromonadaceae; genus Aeromonas; species Aeromonas aquatilis. The sequence goes on from NZ_JBSTYP010000003.1 coordinate 26,387, forward strand.
TTACCGCCGGCGAGTTGCCTGCCAGCAGCGCCTGCTCGGTCACCGGATAGGCATAACTCTCCCAGCCCAGCCCCTGAGTCATCCCTCCTACCGAGAAGAAACCGGTATGAGTCATGGCAATGGCCTGCTGCATGGTTGCGTCACCGCGTTTGGTCATATTGGCCTCGACAAACTTGATGAAATCCGCCGAGCTGGTCTTGATGCCATAGGCCTCGTCCGCCAGCACTCCCGGATTGACCCGGATCGGTTTCTCCTCTTTGGCATAGCCGTAGGCGTAATCGCCCATGGCTGCCGCAGGCACCTTGAGGTAGGTGTGGGAAAGGCCGAGCCCCGGCAACAGAGTCTGGCTCATCAGTTGCTCGAAGGGTTGGCCCAGAGAGCTCGCAGCCAGATAGCCGAACAGACCTATGCTGGGGTTGGAGTACTCCCGTTGGGTACCGGCGGCAAAGAGCGGCGTCCATTGGCGGTAATAGGCCCGCATCTTGTCCACAGAGTCGACCGCATCAGGGAACTGCAGTGGCAAACCGCCAGCGCTGTAGGTGGCAAGATCGGCCATGGTCACGCCGTCTAAAGCGGACCCTTTCAGCCAGGGGGCGTGCTGGCTCACCTTGTCATCCAACTGAAAGCCCCCCTTGACCACGGCGTAGGCACCGAGGGTCGCGGTCAGGGTCTTGCTGACTGAGCCGATTTCAAACAGGGTCTGCTCGTTGACGCGCTGACCGCTCTCCCGGTTGGCAACGCCATAGTTGAAATAGTGGGCCTTGCCATCTTTCAGCACGGCAACCGCCATTCCCGGGATCCGGTACTCCTTGAGCACGGGTTGAATGGCGTCGTCCACGATGGCGGTGAGAGGAGCATCCTGTGCAGCAGAAGCGAATGAAGAGATCAGCAGGGAACCCAGTGTCAGCAGCGAGAGAGTTGTTGGTTGTTTCATGACATCTGTCTTGTGGTGAGTTGAGAAGTGCATCATAAGGACGCTTGGTGAGCTGAGCGTGAACAACTGTGAAGCCGGTGTGAAGTCATTGAAAAAACGGGTGATTTCAATGGTTTTACGGCCTACTGAGCCCGCCCTGAGCGACTGGCGTATAAGCTGTAGGTGCCAAAAGAGAGAAGCAAGATACGGACAAGCCGAAAGCGGGAGGAATAGTGAAATCACAAGAACAGATCACGGCGGTGCTGGCGGCACTGGAGCAAGTCATTCTGGGCAAGCCACTACAGCTGAAAATCGCGCTGGTGACGCTGATGGCGCGCGGTCATCTGCTGATCGAGGATCTGCCCGGTATGGGCAAGACCACCCTGGCCCACGCGCTGGCGCAGGTGCTGGGGCTGGCATGCCGGCGGATGCAGTTCACCGCCGATCTGCTCCCCGCCGACCTGCTGGGGCTCCAGATCTTCGACCCCCAACAGCAAACATTTCGCTTTCACCCCGGCCCCATCTTCACCCAAGTGTTACTTGCGGACGAGATCAACCGCGCCAGCCCCAAGGTGCAGAGCGCCCTGCTGGAGGCGATGGCAGAGGGCAAGGTGAGCATTGAGGGGAATACGCATCCCCTCCCCGATCCGTTTTTCGTCATCGCCACCCAGAACCCGGCGGATCAGGCGGGCACCTATCCGCTGCCGGAATCCCAGCTCGACCGCTTCGCCGTGCGACTCTCGCTGGGTTTTCCGCCACGAGAGGCGGAGCGTCAGCTACTGCGGGGCAACCAGCCGACTGACCCGTTGCCCGCCATGCTGAATGCCGCCGGACTCGCCGCCTTGCAAAGCGCAGGGGATGCCATCCATGTTTCCGATGCCACCCTCGACTACCTGCTGGCGCTGGTGCACCAGAGCCGCTTTGATGGGGATCTGCCACAGCCCCTCTCCCCCCGGGCGGCCCAGACCCTGCTGATGGTGAGCCGGGCCTGGGCGCTGGTGGCTGGGCGACGCTTTGTCACGGTGGAGGATGTGCAGGCAGTCTTCCCCTATGTGGCCGAGCATCGACTGCGGGGCAGCTTTGGCGTGCAGCACGGCGAAGCCTGTCCCCTGAGCCAGCGATTGCTGGCCAAGGTCGATCCGGACCATCCCTGATGAGCAAATTGCTTAGCCGTTGGCAGCAGTGGCGAGCCCGCTGGCAGCGACGCTGGCTCGACCGCCGCATTCCCCCGGCCCGCCAGATCACGCTGGGTACCCGCAGCCTCTTTATCCTCCCCACCCGCATGGGGCTGCTCTATCTGCTGGTGCTGCTCGCCATCTATCTGCTCGGCACCAACTACCAGAACAATCTGGTACTGCTGGTGGCCTACTGCCTCGGCAGCCTGTTTATGGCCGCCATGTGGCTGACCCACCGCAATCTGCTGGGGTTGGAGCTGCTGGGGATCTGGAGCTGCGGCTGGCGGTGCTGGCCTGGTGGTGCGTCGATTACGGCAAGCGGGGCATCCCCTTTACCCTGACACTGGCAAACCAGACGCTGGGGCCTGATAGCGGTGCCGCCTTTGTGCAGCGCTGCCTGCTGGCACTGGCCCAGTTCGATGCCACACCACCGAAGAGCACGCCCGATGCTGCTCGATAACCGCCGCCTGTTGCCACTCATCGCCCTGCAACAGCTGCTGCTGGTCGCGGCGCTCTGGCCCCAGTTGAAACTCTGGGTAGTGGCAGTGGGCGCCATCACCCTCGGCGTCCGGACCATGATGCTGTGGCGCGGCTGGCCGCCCCTGCCTGCCCGCGGGTTGGCGCTGCTGGCCATCACCACTGTGCTGTTGCTGGGGTTGCAGTGGCGTGGTCTGGGCACCCTGCCCGCCCTGATCAATCTGCTCTGGCTCGGCTATAGCCTCAAGATGATCGAGGTTCGGCGCGAGCAGGATATCGAGCTGGTGCTGCTGCTCGCCTTCTTTCTGATCGCGCTGGCGCTGGTACAGCGACAGAGCATCGGCTGGACGGCCGGAATGACAGTAGCGCTCTGGCTGGCAGTGACCGCGCTGGTGGCCGCTATAGCGCCCGAGCAAAAACGGCCTTGGCGCAGCGCGGGCGGCGCCCTGCTGCTGGCGCTTCCCCTGCTTATCACCCTGTTTCTACTGCTGCCAAGGTTCCCTCCCCTCTGGCAGATGCCCACCACTAGCCGCGCCCTGTCTGGGCTGGCGGAAGAGGTTGCCCCCGGCGATATCAGCGAACTGGTCAACTCCTCCGAACTGGCGTTTCGGGTCACCTTTGCCGATGGCCCGCCCCCTGTCCGCGAACGTTACTTTCCGGTGATGCGCCAAGAAGTTTTCGATGGCCAGCGCTGGTTGCTGAGCCCCGAGATCAGGGCGTGGCAACAGACAGTGCCGGTGCAAACCGGGCTCCCCCTTCTGGCATCCTCTTCACAAGCCAGTACTCAACTGGCAGATAACCCGTTGCCAGCCGGGAGCTACGAGGTGATCGCCGAGCCCCAGCGCCACCGCTGGGCCTTTGCCCTGAGTGAACCGCGTCTGCTGGTGGGCCCGGTGCTGCTTACCCCTCTCGACACCCTCTATCGGCAGGGGAGCGGCGAGGTGGCGATCCGCTATCGCATTGGCCGCGGCGAAGCGCAGCCAGAGGACGACTACCAAGCCGCCCAGCGCAACCTGCAACTGCCAGCCGGAGGCAATCCGAGAGCGCGCGCCCATGGCCAAGGGCTGGCCGCACGCCATCTGGATCGCGCAGAGCTGGTCGCCGCCCTGCTCGCGCAGTTTCGCAGCCAATCCTATTACTACACCCTGACACCACCACGACTTGGCAGTGACGGGGTGGATGAGTTCCTGTTCGATACCCGACGCGGCTTTTGCGGCCACTACGCCATGGCGACCGCTTTCGTGCTGCGCGCTGCCGGTATTCCGGCACGGCTGGTCACCGGTTATCTCGGCGGTGAGTGGAATCCAAGGGGCAACTATCTGGCGGTACACCAGTTCGATGCTCACGCCTGGGTTGAGTATCTCGATGAAGGAGGAACATGGCGGCGAATCGACCCCACGGCGGCAGTGGCCCCAGAGCGTATTGAAGGCGGCGTGAGGGAAGCGCTGAGCGACGAGTTTACCGCCGCCGACCCCCTCGCTTTGCAGCGTTATCGCAACTGGGCCCTGCTCAATCAACTGCGCTGGTGGGGCAACAATATCGACTACCAGTGGAGTCGCTGGGTGATTGGTTACGATGCGGGCCAGCTCTGGCAACAAATTGGCCTGCGCTGGCCAACCCTGGCAGGGCACACCCCCTGGTTGATCCTCGCCAGCCTGATGCTGGTCGCCCTGCTGGTAAGCCTGCCCCTGCTGTTGCCCGCCCGCCTGCCGCCAGAGCGGCGCATCTGGCAGCCCCTGCTCAAACGGGGCAAACGCAGCGGCTACCCACCCCAGCCCGCCCAGAGCATGGGGGCATGGTGCGAGCGGCTGGCACGGCTGCGTCCCGACCTTGCCCACCCCTTGTTACAGGCGGCCTGGCTCTACCGCCGCTGGCGTTATGCCCCCCTGACGAAGAGCCAGCGCCGCCGCATCTTCCAAGCCCTGAACCGCAGACTGCGCCAAGTGATCCGCAATTGGTCCGCGGCGACTAGAGACCCAGCAGCTCACCCTCACGCAGGGGAGTCGTACCGGCAATAAAAAGCACCTCCTCCCCGGCAACCACCAAGGGTGACAGCAGACGGGCATAACAGACACCTGCAACCCCGGCGTTGAGCTGGCAACGTTCGCCACTGGCCGGGTCCAGCAGTTCGGCCAAGGGTTGACCGACCACCACCGATTGCCCAGGGGAGACCAGATAGTGAACGATGCCGCCCATAGGGGTCTGCACACCTTCAACACCGGCCAGCGGCGTGGCATTGACAAGAGGAGACAACTCGGTGGAGAGCGGGCGCACCAGCCATCCTCGTTCGGTCAGCAGCTCGAGCAGTCGCTCGCAATCTTGCGCCATCAGATCGGGAGCCAGATCCCGCTGACCGCGCAGCTCCACCGTTACCGCCAGGGGCACTGGCCAGTCGGCCTCTCCCCGCAGGGCATACCAGTTCTGGAGCAGGGCATCGTCAAAGGACATGCCTCCCGCCTCTTCGGCGACCAGGATCGCCTTGGCACCCAACCGGCGCCCTATGGTTTCCAGCGCGCTCTGCTGGCGTGTGTTGCCATAAAAATGCACCACTGCTTCGCTGTCACAGTGCAGGTCCAGCACCAGATCGGCCTCCAGCCCCCAGCCAAACAGGGTCTGTTGCAACCGTTCCAACTCGCCATGAGGCTGCTGCTCGCCAAGTCGCGCCAGCAACAGCGCGCGAGCCTCATCTAGGCTGCCACACTGCTCACCGGCACGGGCCAATCTGGGATAGCTACGATTGAAGTTGCGCCCGCTACCCAGCTCGAAACGCCCTTCATGACGCCCAAGAAAACGCTGGTTGATGCCGATGGGGTTGGCCAAAGGCAACAGCCGGATGCGCCCCCGCAGTGCCCCTTCCTGTTCCAGACGGACCAGCGCCTCCCGCAACCGGTGCAACACCAGCACACCTGGCAATTCGTCAGCATGAAGCCCTGCTTGCAGATAAGCCAAAGGGCCCTTGTCACCAAACTCCCAAGCCTGAAGTTCATAGCGACCACTCCCGACGGGGGCAGGTAATTCCATCTTTATCAGCTTCATTGAAAACCTTATTCGTATTGGTCGTAATCGAAATATTTGTCGTTAATCTGCTTGTAGGTACCGTTGGCCAGGATGTTCTTGAGGGCAGCATTGATACGGGCAAGCAGAACCTTATCCTGATGGCGCACCGCGATACCCGAGCCCACCCCGAAGTAGTTGGGGTCATCCATGCTCGGCCCGAAGAAGTCAAAACCGGCAGACCCCTCGCGCTTCTTGAGCTCCATCCCGACCCCTATCTCGACCACGATGGCATTGAGTCGTCCCGCCTGCAGATCAAGCCAGGCCAGCTCCGGCGAGCCATAGGTCGTCACGGTAGCCCCCGCCTTGCCATAGATGTCACGAGCATAGTTTTCCTGAATCGACCCCATCTGGACGCCAATTTTCTGCCCCTTCATGGATTCGGGGTCGCCGCTCAGCGTTGTCCCCTTGACTCCGATGAAACGGGAGTAGCCCCCCTCATACTTGTCACTGAAAGCCACGGCCTTCTTGCGTTCCTCGGTGATAGCCATGGAGGCGACAATCGCATCGAACTTGCGTGCCTTGAGGGCCGGGATCATGCCATCGAAGTCATATTGAACGATCGTGCACTGCGCCTTCATCTCGCTACAGAGTGCGTTGGCTATATCTACATCGAAACCGGCCAGAGTACCATCTGGCTGGACCGTGCTGTAAGGGGGAAAGGTACCATCAGTGGCAATCCGGATTACGGGTTCCGCCGCCTGCAACGAACCGGTCAACAGCAGGGAGCCCAACAACAATTTGGCAATCTTCATGGTTAATCTCCTCATCCTTGGGACCTTCAGGCTATTGTATCCTTGCGCCGCTCAACATATACAATTCATTAACACTTCATCACACTGTACAGGCTCGAGGTTCAATACAGATGCCCCTATTCACTCTGGACCCCCGCCATGGCACTTTGGTGCGGCAATTGATGTTCGCCATCGAGCAGGGGATCCGCGAATACCGGCTGCACCCGGCCAGCCGACTCCCTTCGGTACGCCAACTCGCCAGCCAACTCGGGATCAGCACCTTTACCGTGGCTGATGCCTACAGCCGCCTTGCCCACAGCGGCCATCTGCTGGCGCGTCCCGGCGATGGCTATTACGTAGCGCGAGAGGAGCCGTCCACCCCGTTTCTACCACGGCCCACCCCTGGCCCCGGCTGGCTGACGGATCACCGCATCACACCAGCCCCCGAGCTTATTCAGCCGGGTGCTGGCTGGCTGCCCCCAGATTGGTACCCTAATGGATTACTGCAAAAGGCGCTGCGGCAACAGGCACGGGATCTCGACTGTGGTGGTCATTATGAAGAGAGCGCGGGCTGGCAGCCCCTGCGCCAACGCATCTGGTCACAACATGAGGGGCTGGGCTCTCATGTCACTCCCGATGGGGTGTTATTGACCCAGGGAGCAAGTCAGGCACTCTCGTTGGTGGTCCAAAGCGAGCTGAGGCCAGGAGAGACTGTGCTGGTAGATGACCCCGGTTATTGCAACCTGATTGCCCTGCTCGAGCAGAGCGGCATGCGCGTGGTGGGTGTGCCATGGACACCGCAAGGACCAGACTGCCAGCAACTCGCCACGCTGCTCAACGCGCACAGCCCACGCCTCTTCTTCACCAATCCTAGGCTACATAACCCAACCGGTGCTAGCTACTCGGCCTCCACCGCCTTTCGGGTGCTACAACTGGCCGAGGTCCACGACTGCCTGATTGTGGAAGATGACGTCAGCGCCCCGCTAGTGCGCGAGCCTGGCCCCACCCTTGCGGCACTGGCTGGTCTGGAACGGGTTATCTACATCGGCAGCTTTGCCAAGACTCTGGCCCCTGGCCTGCGGGTCGGTTACCTGCTCGGCTCGCCGGAGCGGGTCGATCGCCTCATGCGTCTGAAAGCGATTCACGCCATCTCTTCCTGTGGTCTGGCCGAACGGCTGGTGCTGCGGATGCTGGGGGAGCCGGAGCGAGAGCGGGAACTGGTACGACTGCGTGACCGCCTGCGGGCGGCCTCTGAACGCTGGGAGCGGGGACTGGCACGGATCGGTTGGCAACATTTTTGCCCGCCAGCGGGGGGATTATTCTCCTGGGTACGCCTGCCCGCAGACCATCAGGACGCGGCCAAGTGCGCTGAGGATGCCCTGGCGGCCGGTTTTTTACTCGCCCCCGGCAGTCAATTTAGGCAGGGGCAACCAGACACGCCTTGGCTGCGCTGCAACCTGGCCTACTCACCGCCAAGCCTGCTCGATTTTTTGCAGCGCTGGGCCGACCAATAAAAAGAGGGAGCCACCGGCTCCCCCTTCAGGTTTTAATCAAGAGGTCTAACTCACCGCTTGTTATTTTTTGGTCGGATTGTCCCAGATCCCCTCTTCCAGCTGGGAGCGGATCTCGGGGTATTTGTTGGCATCGAAGGTGGGCACCTTGCCCAGCCGGAGCTGGTCGTTGTAATCCTTGGCCAGCTTGATGGCAACGCTGGAGAGCAGCAGGATCGCCACCAGGTTGACGATGGCCATCAACCCCATGGAGACATCCGCCATGGCCCACACAATCGGCAACTCACCCACGGCACCGAACATCACCATCCCCAGTACGAACACCCGGAACAGCATCAGGCCGCCCTTGTGGTTGTGCTCGAGGAACACCAGATTAGTCTCGGCATAGGAGTAGTTCGCCACGATAGAGGTGAAGGCGAAGAAGAAGATGGCCGCCGCGATAAAGATGTTGCCACCGCTGCCAATCTGGGAGGAGAGCGCCCGCTGGGTCAGCTCGACACCGGTCACGCCGGAGCCCGGCTCAAACTGACCGGACATCAGGATGATGGCGGCGGTACAGCTGCAGATGATGATGGTGTCCATAAAGACCCCCAGCATCTGCACATAGCCCTGTGAGGCCGGGTGCGGCGGATAGGGAGTGGCAGTGGCCGCAGCGTTGGGGGCAGAGCCCATACCTGCTTCGTTGGAGAAGAGACCGCGCTTGATGCCGTTGATCATCGCCTGGGAGATGGCATAACCCATTGCACCTGAACCTGCCTGCTCAATCCCGAAGGCGGACTTGATGATCAGCATGAATACATGGGGCAACTCGGTGATGTTCATCGCCACGATCACCAGCGCCAGCAAGATATAAGCCAGTGCCATGAAGGGCACCACCAGCTCGGCAAAACGGGCGATACCACGAATGCCGCCGAAGATAATCAGGCCCGAGAGCGCCACCAGCGCCAGACCGCTGACCCAGTCAGGAATGCCAAACGCCACCTTCATCGCCAGACTGATGGAGTTGGCCTGCACCGCGTTGAACACCAGACCAAATGCCAGGATCAGGCAGAGCGAGAAGACCACTCCCATCCAGCGCATACCGAGGCCTTTCTCCATATAGTAGGCCGGGCCACCACGGTAGTTGCCATCCTCATCCTTGACCTTGTAGAGCTGGGCCAGGGTGCTTTCGACGAAGGCGGTCGCCATGCCGATAAAGGCAATCAGCCACATCCAGAAGATGGCGCCGGGGCCACCCAGATAGATGGCAACGGCCACACCGGCCAGATTGCCGGTACCGACACGGGCGGCGAGGCTGGTGCAGAGTGCCTGAAAGGAGGAGATGCCGGCGTTGTCCGATTTGCGGCTGTTCTTCAGCACGGAAAACATGTGGCCGAAGTGGCGGATCTGGATAAAACCCAGTCTGAAGGTGAAAAAGATACCGACCCCGATGAGCAGGTAGATGAGCACGGCTCCCCACATCAGGTCGTTTAGCATCGCAATCAAGGTGTCCATAATTCTCTCGTTGTTATTCACATCCATGGTCAGTCTGCGCTGACCGTTTTCTGTCTGTCGTTTAATTAGCGTTTCGCTAAAGGGGCGGAATCTAGCACAGCGGGAGAGGCCGGAATAGTGATCCCGATCACTCGGGACACAAAAAACGAACGGTAAAAGCCCATAAAGCTCCATTTAAATCGCAAACTTTCAACAAACTCAATAATTTAATCAGACAGGTCACCATTAAGCCCCATAAGAGAACCACTTTGATATATCCCTGATGAGTTATCCGAAAACGCAAACGCTTGCATGAAATGGCTTTCAAACGGGGATATTTCGCCAAACGTTTTCTCTGTAATTAAATTTCAAGTACGTAACAGGACAATTTGTGTGATCGACAACACAAATATGGATATTGGCTAAAAAAGTTCAGTTGAAAGCAAATCGGAGCGAGGTCGGAATGAAATGTAAAAAACCTTACTAATCATATAGTTTCAAGCCATAAAACGGGATAACTCAACAGCCTGAATGTTTAACAACCAAGCGCCCCTATTGCAGGATGCAGCACATCAGTATTAATTAGGCAGGCAATGACGATGGGCCGCCCCCATCGCGCTTTTCTGAGCCTGAGGCACCAAGATCCTGTAATTTTATTTCAGAACCACCGTCTCAAGCCCACAACCCAGGGATTACTCCCTCATTAAGAGATGATATTCGCTATGGCCGATAAATTAACCCAGCTGAAAGCCCTGACCACTGTTGTTGCCGACACCGGTGATATCGAAGCCATCAAACGCTATCAGCCCATCGATGCCACCACCAACCCCTCTCTGGTTCTGAAGGCCTCCGAGATCCCCGAGTACGCTCCGCTGATCGAAGACGCAATTAACTGGGCCAAAGCCCAGAGCCAGGACAAGGCACAGCAAATCATCGACGCGGGCGACAAGCTGGCCGTCAACATCGGTCTGGAAGTGCTGAAGATCGTTCCGGGCCGTATCTCCACCGAAGTGGATGCCCGTCTCTCCTTCGATACCGCTGCCAGCATCGCCAAAGCACGCAAGCTGATCCGTCTCTACAACGAAGCGGGTATCAGCAACGACCGCATTCTGATCAAGCTGGCCTCCACCTGGGAAGGGATCCGTGCCGCCGAGGTACTGGAGAAAGAGGGTATCCAGTGCAACCTGACCCTGCTGTTCTCCTTCGCCCAGGCCCGTGCCTGTGCCGAAGCCGGCGCCTTCCTGATCTCCCCGTTCGTGGGTCGCATCCTCGACTGGTACAAGGCCAAGCACAACCGTGACTACACCGCCAGCGAAGATCCGGGCGTAGTGTCCGTCACCGCCATCTATGACTACTACAAGCAGCACGACTACCCGACCGTGGTGATGGGCGCCAGCTTCCGCAACACCGGCGAGATCCTGGAACTGGCCGGTTGCGACCGCCTGACCATTGGCCCGGCCCTGCTGGAAGAGCTGAGTAAGACTGAAGGCGCCGTGGTTCGCAAACTGGACTACACCGGTGAGCGCAAGGCCAAACCGACTCCGCTGACCGAAGCCGAATTCCGCTGGGAACTGAACCAGGACGCCATGGCTCACGAGAAGCTGGGCGAAGGCATCCGCATGTTTGCCATCGACCAGGGCAAGCTGGAAACCATGCTGGCAAGCCGTCTGTAATCAGTTCTTTTTTCTGATAAAAACCGGGCCCCTACCAAGGGGCCCGGTTTTTTTCATGGGCTTTTTTAGCGCTGTCATAGAGTCGTCACGAAAACGTTTTAATTTCAGATTCGTTATGTTATACGGGTGGTGAAAACGATAAAAACCAAGGAGGGAGCCATGGAAATGTTCAACTTCGATTATGACGAGGTGGTTGAACTCGGTTCGCGTAGCCGCGGGACAACGGGAAAAAAACGTAAATGGCGTGAAATCGAGGCGTTGAAAGACAAGCACCGCCTGCAGAAGGAGCTGCAATCCATCGATATCGCCTATGAAGGTCTTACAGACGAGATTGAACTGTAATACCACCAGACACCTGTAAAAGCGCCCCGCACAGCCGGGGCGCTTTTTTATGCCGCTATCGGATGATCAAGCGGCTTGTCATGCCACCGCTAGCAATGCCACAGGATGCAGCGGGCAGGCGACAGACAACGCGTTGCCACAGTCCCTGACAGCCCTCACCAACGGCATGGCATACCAACCCTGTTCCTCACCCGCGAATGCAGACCTGCGCTGTTTCAGGACGCATTGGGACACTCATCTGAATGGCAGATCAACCGCAATAAAAAGCCCCCGTCGATGACGGGGGCCTGAATACTCGGGAGTGACGGCTGCGCTTAGCAGTAGCCGTAGCCCAGCAGACGCTGGTAGCGCTGCTCCAGCAGTTGCTCGGTATCGAGCGGACGCAGGGCGTCAAGATCCTGCTTGATGCGGGCCTTGAGGTTTTTGGCCATCTTCTCCACATCGCGGTGGGCACCGCCGAGGGGCTCGTCGATCACGTGGTCTATCAACTTGAGCTCTTTCAGACGCTGGGCAGTGATCCCCATCGCTTCGGCAGCTACGGAGGCCTTGTCAGCGCTCTTCCACAGGATGGAGGCACACCCTTCCGGCGAGATGACGGAGTAGGTGGAGTACTGCAGCATGTTGACGCGGTCGCCCACGCCGATTGCCAGTGCACCACCTGAACCGCCCTCACCGATCACGGTGCAGACCACCGGCACGGTCAGACCGGCCATCACTTTCAGGTTGCGGGCAATCGCTTCAGACTGGCCACGCTCTTCGGCACCGACGCCGGGGTAGGCGCCCGGAGTGTCGATAAAGGTGATGATCGGCATCTTGAAACGCTCGGCCATCTCCATCAGACGCAGGGCCTTGCGGTATCCTTCCGGACGCGGCATGCCGAAGTTGCGCTTGATCTTCTCTTTGGTCTCGCGACCCTTCTGGTGACCAATCACCATCACCGGCTCACCGTCGAGACGGGCGATGCCGCCGACGATAGCCTTGTCATCGGCATAGGCGCGATCGCCAGCCAACTCGTCGAAATCGGTGAAGATATGCTCGATATAGTCAAAGGTGTAGGGGCGCTGGGGATGACGCGCCATCTGGGATACCTGCCAGGCACCCAGATCACCGAAGATCTTCTTGGTCAGCTCTTCGTTTTTCTTCTCCAGCCGGCGGATCTCGTCTTTCAGATCCACGGCGTGATTGCCTTCACTCACATGTTTGAGTTCATCAATCTGCGCCTGCAACTCGGCAATCGGCTGTTCAAAATCCAGAAAAAGACTCATAGGGCCTTAGAACCTCTAATCAAAAACCAATTCAACCCGCTCTCGTCCAAGCAGGACTCGCAAGTCATCTATCAGTTGATCGGTGGGCGTCACCCGCCACTCGGTACCGAGCGTCAATCGCACCCGGGAGCCGGGGCGACGATAGTTTACCTGAACCGGACAGACTCCGGCACGGGCGGGCTCCAAAATCTCGCACAAACGCGGGAAAAAGCGATCATCAATCCGCTGTTCATCGAGGGAGATGCGGATTGCTCTGGCAAAACGCTCCCTCGCATCGTTGATATCCAGTAATTCTCGAGCCGACATTTTAAGGCCACCGGAGAAGTCATCAAAGCTGACCTGTCCAGAAACCACCAAAATACGGTCTTTTTGCATCAACTCTTCGTACTTTTCCAGCGCTTCGCTGAAAAGTGTCACATCGAGACGACCGGAGCGGTCATCCAGGGTGAAGATCCCCATCTTGTTGCCGCGCTTGGTCACCATGCTGCGGGCGGCGATCACCAACCCGGCCGCGGTCGTGACCGTATCGCGGGAGGTGGGGTGCAGATCGCACAAGCGACCCGAGGTATAACGACGCAATTCGCTGCTGTACTGGTTGATGGGGTGGCCGGTGAGATAGAGCCCGAGCGTCTCGCGCTCCCCTTCCAGCCACACCTTGTCAGGCCAGAGTGGTACGTTGGCAAACGCCTTCTTGACGTCGTCAATCTCTTCGGTGAGCACGCCGAACATGTCGACCTGCCCCACCGCCTGCGCCTTGGCGTGCTGCTCGGCGGCCCGCATCGCCTCCTCCAGCGTCGCCATCAGGGCGGCGCGGTGGGGGCCGAGCCGATCCATGGCGCCAGAGAGGATCAGCTTCTCCATCACCCGCTTGTTGAGCTTCTTGATGTCGACCCGGTTACAGAAGTCGAACAGATCGCGGAACGGGCCGTCCTGATCCCGGGCGCTGAGGATAGCGTCGATGGGGCCTTCACCCACCCCTTTCACCGCCCCGATGCCGTAGACGATATGGCCATCTTCGTTGACCGAGAAGCGATAGCGACCGGTGTTCACATCCGGCGGGATCACGGTCAGCCCCATCCGCTGGCACTCGTCTACCAGGGTCACGATCTTGTCGGTATTGTCCATATCGGCGGTCATCACCGCCGCCATGAACTCGGCCGGGAAGTGGGTCTTGAGCCAGAGGGTCTGGTAGGAGACCAGCGCATAGGCGGCGGAGTGGGATTTGTTGAAGCCGTAGCCCGCAAATTTCTCCACCAGATCGAAGATCTTCATCGCCAGTTCGCCGTCGACGCCATTCTTGACGGCGCCCTCTTCGAAACCGGCCCGCTGCTTGGCCATCTCCTCGGGCTTTTTCTTACCCATGGCACGACGCAACATGTCCGCGCCACCGAGCGTGTAGCCCGCCAGGGTCTGGGCGATCTGCATCACCTGCTCCTGATAGAGGATGATGCCGTAGGTCGGTTCCAGAATCGGTTTCAGGCTCTCGTGCTGCCACTTCTCGTCCGGATAGGAGATCGCTTCATTACCGTGTTTGCGGTCGATGAAGTTATCCACCATGCCTGACTGGAGCGGGCCCGGTCGGAACAGGGCCACCAGTGCGATCATGTCTTCGAAGCAGTCGGGGCGCAGCCGCTTGATGAGATCCTTCATGCCACGGGATTCCAGCTGGAATACCGCTGTGGTCTCGTAGCGCTGCAGCAGGTCGAACGACTTCTTGTCATCGATAGGGATGGCGGCGATATCGACCGGCGGCTTGCCCTCTTTGGCAAGACGCGGGTTTATCATGCCGAGCGCCCAGTCGATGATGGTGAGCGTGCGCAGACCCAGGAAGTCGAACTTCACCAGACCGGCGTATTCCACGTCGTTCTTGTCGAACTGGGTGACCGGGTGATGGCCCTCATCATCGCAGTAGAGCGGCGCAAAGTCGGTGATCTTGGTGGGCGCGATCACCACGCCACCGGCGTGTTTACCGGCGTTGCGCACCACCCCTTCGAGCCGGCGGGCCATATCGATGAGGTCTTTGACCTCCTCATCTTGCTCGTAGAGCTCGGGCAGCTTGGGCTCGGCCTCGAACGCCTTGGCCAGCGTCATGCCCGGATCCGGCGGAATGAGTTTGGAGATGCGATCCACAAAACCGTAAGCGTGGCCCAGTACCCGGCCCACGTCCCGCACCACCGCCTTGGCCGCCATGCTGCCGAAGGTGATGATCTGGGACACCGCATCTCGGCCATACATCTCGGAGACGTGCTCAATCACCTCGTCACGTCGATCCATACAGAAGTCGACGTCGAAGTCGGGCATGGATACCCGCTCGGGGTTGAGGAAACGTTCGAACAGCAGGTCAAATTCCAGCGGATCCAGGTCGGTGATCTTGAGGGCGTAGGCCACCAGAGAGCCTGCACCCGAGCCCCGGCCCGGGCCAACGGGAATGCCGTTGTCCTTGGACCACTGGATAAACTCCATCACGATGAGGAAGTAACCCGGGAAGCCCATCTGGTTGATCACTTTCAGCTCGATGTCGAGACGCTCGTCATACTCGGGACGTCGCTCGGCCCGCACCGCCGGATCCGGGAACAGAAACTCGAGACGCTCCTCCAGACCCTCTTTCGACTTGGCCACCAGAAAATCTTCGGTAGTCATGTCGCCGGTCGGGAAGTTGGGCAGGAAGTATTCGCCGAGACGCACCGTCACGTTGCAGCGCTTGGCGATCTCCACCGTGTTCTCCAGCGCCTCGGGAATGTCGGCAAACAGCTCCGCCATCTCCTCCTGACTGCGCAGGTACTGCTGGGGGCTATAGCGACGGGGGCGGCGCTTGTCCATCAGGGTATAGCCGTCATGGATGGCAACCCGGATCTCGTGGGCGTCGAAATCATCGGCAGAGAGGAACACCACCTCGTTGGTGGCGACCACCGGCAGCTCGAACTCGGTGGCGATGGCCACCGCCATGTGCAGATAGACCTCTTCGTCGGGTCGACCGGTACGCAGCAGTTCGAGGTAGTAGGCATCGGGGAAGTGGATCTGATAGAAGGCGACACACTGCTCGGTCATCTGCCGGTTGCCCTTGAGCAGGAACTTGCCCACATCCCCCTCGCGGCCACCGGAGAGGACGATCACCCCCTTGGCATGCTCGGCGAGCCAGCTCTTGTCGATGACCGGCCGCCCCTGCACGTGACCGCGCTGGTAACCGCGGGAAATAAGCAGGGTGATGTTCTGGTAGCCGTCGTTATCCATGGCGAGCAGGGTGAGACGGAACTGCTCGTCGCCGAGCTCATCGCTCTGCACCCAGAAGTCGGCACCGACGAGGGGCTTGATCCCCTTGCCGTGGGCGGCGCCATAGAAGCGCACCAGACCGCACATGTTCATCTGATCGGTCAGCGCCAGTGCCGGCATGTTGTTGGCCGCCGCCGCCCCGACGATGGGGTTGATCTTCTGCAGGCCATCGACCATGGAGAAGTCGGAGTGGACTCGCAGGTGGATAAAACGGGGGTCAGCCATCGTCATCTCCTCTCGCTGCTCAAACTAAATGGCATGGTCTACTCGATCCCCAGTGCGCGGCACACCGGTTTGAAGCTCTTGCGATATTCGGGCAACGGGCCACGCTCGGCCAGAATGGCGAGGTGCTCAGGCGTAGGATAACCCTTGTGACGGGCAAAACCGTACTCGGGATGACGGCTGTCCAGCTCGGTCATCTCCGCATCGCGGGTCACCTTGGCGAGGATCGAGGCGGCGCTGATGGCGGCCACCAGGCTGTCGCCCTTGACCACGGCGCGCGCCTCCATCGGCAGAGCCGGGCAGCGGTTGCCATCGATAAAGACCAGTTCGGGGGTGACCTTCAGTCCCGCCACGGCTCGCTGCATCGCCAGCATGGTGGCATGCAGGATGTTGAGCTCGTCGATCTCCTCCGGAGTGGCACGACCGATGGCCCAGGCGAGCGCTTTCTCTTTGATCTCGTCAAACAGCGCCAGCCGCTTCTTCTCGGAGAGCTTCTTGGAGTCGTTGAGCCCCGCGATCGGATTGGCGGGATCGAGAATGACCGCAGCGGTGACCACGTCACCCACCAGGGGACCACGGCCCACTTCGTCCACTCCGGCAACCAGCTTGTCGTCAGGAATATCGATCATCATCTTGTAGCCTTGAATCAAAACAGGCCCCGTGGGGCCTGACAGGGGTCAACTGGCGCGGCATCACCGCTCGGAAAACGGATGAACGGGTAGCGCGGCGCAATCGACGGTCCGAAATAGCGTTATCTGCCGAGCAGATCCGCCACCGCATCGGCGGCCTGCGAGTCGGCATTGCAGCGGATCAGCTGGTGCAGCTCGGTGAAGGTGTTGACCAGCGCACTGTTGTCGTGCTCGAAGTACTTGCTCACCTCTTCCACCAGATTCTCCGGGGTGCACTCGTGCTGGATGAGTTCCGGCACCAGCATGCGACCAGCGAGCAGGTTGGGCAGAGAGACAAATTCGGTCTTCACCAGTCGCTGGGCCAGCCAGTAGCTGAAGGGCTTGAGCTTGTAGCCCACCACCATCGGCTTTTTCACCAGCATGGCTTCGAGCGCCGCGGTGCCGGAGGCCAGCATCACCACGTCGGCGGCGATCATCGCCTCGCGGCCCTGTCCTTCCAGCAGCACCATGTCGAGACCCGGCGCAACCTCGGCCTTGATGGCCATAAACTGCTCGCGCCTTTTCTGGTTGACCAGAGGCACGATAAAGCCGAGATCCGGATAGCGCACCGTGAGGTGTTTGCACGCCTCGAGAAACAGGGGGGACATAAAGCCCACCTCTGCGGTGCGGCTGCCCGGCAGCACCGCCAGCCAGCGGCGATTGGCATCGATACCGAGATTGCGACGCACGGCGGCCTGATCCGGCACCAGCGGAATGTCATCCGCCATGGTGTGACCGACAAAACGGCAAGGGGCATCGAAGCGGTCGTAGAAGGCTTTCTCGAACGGCAGGAAGGCGAGCACCATGTCGGTGGCGGCCTTGATCTTGTGAATGCGGTTCTGGCGCCAGGCCCACACCGAGGGGCTGACATAGTGAACCGTCTTGATACCGGCGCGGCGCAGTTTCAGCTCCACTCCGATATTGAAATCCGGTGCATCCACGCCGATGAAGATATCGGGCGGATTGGCAATAAAGTGGCGCAGCAGTTCGCGACGAACCTTGAGGATGCGCGGCAGACGGCCAAGCACCTCGGTGATCCCCATGACGGAGAGCTCTTCCATCTCGAACAGGGCCTTGACGCCGAGGGCCTGCATGCGCGGCCCGGCGATCCCTTCGAACTGCGCATCCGGATAGCGGACTTGCAGCTCGCGCACCAGACCGGCAGCCAGAATGTCGCCGGAGACCTCTCCGGCGACGATACCGATACGAACCGGATCAGGCACGGATGATCCCGCGCTCGTTGTCTTTGAGGAAGTCCACATAGAGCTGGACGGCCGGCTCGGCTTGCGCCATCTCGATCAACACCGGCAGCACCTCTTCAATGGTCTTGCCGGAGCGGAAGATCTCTTTGTAGGCACGCTTGACGGCAGAAATGGCCTCAGGCGTATAACCGCGGCGACGCAGACCTTCGGAATTGACCCCGAATGGCTTGGCGTAGTTACCGGCAGCCATCACGTAAGGCGGCACATCCTTGTTCAGGGCAGCGCAGCCACCGACGAAGGCGTGGGAACCGACGCGGCCGAACTGGTGAATGGCGGAGAGACCACCAAAGATCACGAAATCACCGATCACCACGTGGCCCGCCAGGGTCGCGTTGTTGGCGAAGATGCAGTTGTCACCAATGATGCAGTCGTGGGCAACGTGAACGTTGACCATGAAGAGGTTACCGCTCCCCACCTTGGTCAGGCTCTGATCCTGAATGGTGCCACGGTGGAAGGTGCAGTTCTCGCGAATGACGTTGTTGTCGCCAATCTCGAGGAAGGTGCGCTCGCCGGCGTACTTCTTGTCCTGGCAATCCTCACCGATGGAGGTGTGCTGGAAGATCTTGTTGCCGCAACCAATCTTGGTCGGGCCCTTGATCACCACATGGGAACCTACCCAGGTGTTGTCACCGATTTCCACCTCGGCGCCGATGACAGAAAAGGGGCCGATTTCAACCCCTTTACCGATCACGGCAGACTCATGGACGATGGCAGTATCGTGAATGATGGCAGTCTGGTCGATCACGTGTGTTAAACCTCGCGTTTGGCGCACATCAGCTCGGCGGTACAAACCACTTCACCGTCGACGGTAGCGACACCGGTGAACTTGGCAATACCGCGACGCTCTTTCAGGAACTCCACGTCGAGCACCAGCTGGTCACCGGGGCCGACCGGACGCTTGAAGCGAGCGTTGTCGATTGAGGCAAAGTAATAGAGTTCATTGGGGGACGGCTTGCCCACCATGGTAAAGGCCAGGATACCGGTGGCCTGCGCCATCGCTTCCAGGATCAGTACGCCCGGGAACACCGGCTTGGCCGGGAAGTGCCCCTGGAAGATCGGCTCGTTGAACGAGACGTTCTTGATGGCGCGCAGAGTTTTGCGCTCATCGCTGATCTCGTAGTCGTCTACACGATCCACCATCAGAAACGGATAACGGTGGGGCAGCAGATCCATGATTTCCTGGATACCCAGGCTCTTCTTTTCAGTAGTCAAAACAGTACCCTATACCAATCGTGATTATTCTTGATCCAGCTTCTTCTCAAGCTTGCTTAACCGCTTGTGCATCTCTTCGATACGCATCACCCGGGCGGCGGTCTTGCGCCACTCTTTATTGGTTTGCAGAGGGATGCCGGAAGAGTAGACACCGGGCTCGGTAATGGGTCGCATCACCATGGCCATACCGGTAACGGTGGCCTGGTCGCAGATCTCCATATGCCCGTTAAAGACGGAAGCGCCGCCAATGATACAGTATTTGCCGACCTTGAGACTACCAGCCATCACGGTAGAGCCGGCCACGGCGGTGCCGTAACCGATCTCGACGTTGTGGGCGATCTGGCACTGGTTGTCGATGATGACATTGTCAGCGATGCGGGTATCTTCCAGCGCACCGCGGTCAATGGTGGTACAGGCACCGATCTCGACCCGGTTGCCAATGGTCACACCGCCGAGCTGGGGGATCTTGATCCACTCACCACGCTCGTTGGCATAACCGAAACCATCGGCGCCGATCACTGTACCGGATTGAACCAGACAGTCGGTACCCATGGTCACATTGTGATAGAGGGTAACGTTGGCCCACAGCCGGGAGCGAGCTCCCAGCCGGGTATTCTTGCCAACAAAACAACCCGGGCCAATGCGGACATCGTCACCCAGCACCACACCGGATTCGATCACTACATTGGCACCGATGGCCACTCTCTCGCCCAGCTGGACGTCGGCCGCGATGACGGCACTCGGATGGATATCCATGGCCGGCTGCGGGGTGGTGTCCAGCAGTTGGGCTACCCGGGCAAAACCCACGTAGGGATCCTTGAGCACCAGCGCATTGGTGGGACAGAAAGGGAGATCCGCCTCTGTGATGAGCACGGCAGTCGCCTTGCTCTGCTCCAGATAAGAGCGGTACTTCTTGTTGGACAGGAAGGTAATCTCACCCTCCCCGGCCTTTTCCAGTGTCGCTACCTTGCGGATTTCCAGGGTTCCGTCGCCATGGACCTGGGCCCCCAGTTGCTGGGCCAGCTGTGCGAGAGTGAATGCCATCAATTAGTTGCTCTTGCTTACCTGAGAAATAACCTGGCCGGAGATGTCCAGCTTGCTGGCGGCATACGGGGCGGCATTGCGCTCCAGCACCAGATCGTAACCATTGCTCTTGGCGATGGAATCGATGGCAGCCTGCACCTTGGTCAGGATCTTGTTGCGCTCTTCGGACTGACGGCGGCCGTTGTCCTGCTCAAAGGCTTGACGCTTCTGGTTGAACTCCATCTGCAGCTTGGCCAGCTTCTCCTGGTTCTGCTTCTTCTGTTCGGCGCTCATGAAGGCTTCATCCTTGCGGAACTTCTCCACCAGCTTCTGGCCTTCCTGTTCCAGCTTCTGCAGCTCACGCATGCGCGGCTCGAATTCGCCTTTCAGCTTGGCTGCAACGGCTTCACGCTGGGGCAGCTTTTGGAAGACTTCGCCCATATCAACCACGGCGATCTTGGTCTCAGCGAAGGCAGAACCCATGCCGGCAGCCATCAGTGCAAAGCTCAAACCAGCTACTTTCAACGCTTTATTCACACTTACTCCTTGTTCCCTCATGGCGAGGGCTACCTGATTTACCCGATTATGCAAGCGGCGTTAGGACCGTCTTGTTACCTGGTGAGGCACGCATACCGCGCGTCCCATCATTGAAGACCCCCACCGCATAGGTGGGGGCGAAACTCTGCTTAGAAAGTACGACCGATGTTGAAGGAGAAGAACTCGGTACGATCCCCTTCATATTTCTTGATTGGTTGTGCCAGTGCGAACACCAGCGGGCCCATCGGCGAGAGCCACTGCAGGGAAATACCGGCAGAGACCCGGATATTGCCCGGGTTGGAATAGTCCTGGCTCAGATAGTTGCAATCCGCTCCTGCAGCACAGGGGTAAGCGCCATTGGCAAAATCAGTGCTCCAGACGGTACCAGCATCAACAAATGCGGTGGTACGGATCTGCGGACGATAGGTCTCTGAGACAAATGGGGTCGGGAAGACCAGTTCCAGTGATGCGACAGCCAGAGCATTGCCACCGACCGAGGTATCTGACCCCTCATACAAACAACTACCTTCAGAGTTTTTCTTACATGTCGGACTATCTGCACCAGTCGGTTTGTTATAAACCGGATAGATGGCTTTTGGACCAATCGTATTGCTCTTGAAGCCACGGACCGTATCGAAACCACCCGCATAGTAGTTCTCGAAAAACGGCAGCATGGGGTCATCACCATAGCCGTTACCGTAGGAGACACGACCCTTGCCGATCATTACCCAGCTATGATCCGCATCGAGCGGGAAGTAGTGGGCATCTTCGGCGGAGAGCTTGTAGTACTGCAGCTCCATGCCCGGCACGGTCACCTTGGCGTTGACACGCTGGCGGTCACCGGCTGTCGGGAACATCCCCTTGTTCAGGGTGGAGCGAGTCCAGCCAGCAGTCAAATCGACGGTCACAAAGTCGAGGTTGGCACCATCTTGTGAATAGAGATTCCAGAACTGATCCATCTGCACCGACTGGCGGTTATCATTCCACTGATCCCAGCAATAAGTACTGTCTTTTTCAGGATTATCAATAAGACACTGTTGGTAGTTCTGGCTATTGAATGACGGACGGCTCAGCTTGGTGCTCTCGATACCGGTACTGAAGTCGAGACGGTTGAACTCGTTGACCGGGAAGCCGCTGGAGAGACGAAAACCGATGGTTTCGTTCTCGTAATCGACGATATCGGCATCATCGGCGCGGAACTGGTTATAGTAGACCCGCCCACCCAAGCTGACACCATCTACGGTGAAGTAGGGGTCGTTGTAGCTCAGGTCAACGTTCTTGGAGTAATCGTTGGTGCTGGCGTTGATGGAGACCGTTTTACCGGTACCCATAAAGTTATTCTGAGAGATCCCCGCCTGCAGGCTCAGACCCGATTCGGTACCGTAACCGATACCGGCGTTGATGGAGCCTGCTGGCTGCTCCTTGACCTTGAAGTCGAGGTCAACCAGGTCATCGTTGCCCGGCACCCGCTTGGTGTCCACTTCGACGCTCTCGAAGTAGCCAAGGCGGTTGAGACGGCTCTTGGACTGCTCGATGTTGTCGGAGGAGAGCCAGGTGCCCTCCATCTGGCGCATCTCGCGACGCAGTACCTGATCTTCGGTGGTGGCGTTACCGCTGAAGTTGATATTGCGCACATAGACACGGGGGCCCGGCTCAACGTTGACGATCAGCTCCACTTCCTTGGTCTTGTCATTGACCTGCGGGAAGGTGACCACTTTCGGATAGGCGTAGCCGTAACGGCCGAGGAACTTGGAGAGCACCTCTTCGGTATGAGTCACCTGACTGGCGGAGTAGGTGCTGCCGGCAGCGATCGGGATCAATCCCTTCATCTCGCCACCGCGGTCGATCAGGTCACCCTTGAGCTGGACACCGGAGACCTTGTACTGATCCCCTTCCTTGATGTTGAGGGTGACGTAGACGCCCTTCTTGTCGGGAGTCATGGAGACCTGGGTAGACTCCTGCTGGAAACGGATATAGCCGCGGTCCATGTAGTAGGAGCGCAGGGTCTCGATATCCCCCGCCAGCTTCTGCTTCTGATAGCGCTGGTCGGCGGTGAAGTTCCACCAGGGTACTTCGTCGCGCAGGGAGAGCTGGGCAATCAGCTTCTCTTCAGGGAAGACGCTGTTGCCGACGATGTTGATCTGCTGGATCTTGGCCGCTTCCCCTTCCACGAAGGTGAACTTGAGGTCGACCCGGTTGCGCGGCAACGGGGTGACGATGGCCTTGACCTTGGCGGAGTATTTACCCACGCCATAGTAGAAATCTTCCAGTCCCTTCTCGAGGGAGGTGAGCACGGTGCGATCCAGCGGATCACCCACCCGGATGCCGGAGGACTCCAGACTCTGGGTCAGTTGCTCCTCTTTGATATCCTTGTTGCCGGCAAACTCGATGCTGGAGATGGTCGGACGCTCCTTGACCATCACCTGCAGCACCTGGCCGTCACGGTAGACCTTCACATCCTCGAAGTTACCCGAGGCATAGAGCTTTTTGATGGCGCTGGCCAGAGCCACGGAATCGACGGTATCACCGACCCGGATCGGCAGGTTCAACAGTGCGGCACCCAGGGTCACCCGTTGCAGACCTTCGACCTGGATATCTTGCACCACAAAAGAGGCAGGGGCCGCCTGGGCCAGGAAACTGGCACCCAGCAGGCAACTCAACACCAATGCTTTTTTAACAGCCATTTTGTTCTTATGTGTCCTTGTTGATGCTCTGGCCTCAGAGGCGAGCGAAATCGTTAAACAGCGCAATGCCCATCAATAACATCAGAATGGCGACGCCGATCCTGAAACCCACTTCCTGTATTTTCTCTGATACCGGCTTGCCGGTGACCGCTTCGATCAGGAAATAGACCAGATGGCCACCATCGAGCACCGGCAGGGGGAACAGATTGATAATCCCCAGGTTGACGCTGATCAGCGCCAGAAAACTCAAGAAATAGACCAGACCATAGTCGGCACTGCTGCCGGCGCCCTTGGCAATGGAGATGGGGCCGCTCAGGTTGTCCAGCGACACGATGCCACCGATCAACTTGCCAATCATGTCAAAGGTGAGCGTGATCAGGCTCCAGGTCTTGTCCGCACCATGCCACAGCGCCTGCAAAGGCCCATACTGTAACAGAATTCGATATTCATCCGGTAATGGAACCAGTTGCGGTGAGAGACCGACGAATCCTACCAGCTTGCCCTGCATCTTGCGGCTATCCGGAGTCAGGGTCACGTTGAGATCACTGTTGTTGCGCTCAACCACCACTTGCAGGGGTTCACCCGGTGCCTGCTGCACCAGCTCGACAAACTGGGCCCACGCGGTAATAGGCTGATCGCCGACCTGTTTGATACGGTCACCAACCTGCAGCCCCGCCTTTTCACTGGCACTCTTGGCCACCACGGCAGCCACGACTGGCAGCACTTTGCCACTCAGGGGGACGATCCCCAAGCTGCCGATGGGCGACTCTTTATCCGGATCGAAGGTCCAGCCGGTCAGCGACAAGGTTTTCTCGGTGGCATAGCTGGTATTGGGTGCCTGCACCTTTAGAGTCAGAGCATCATCACCCAAATGACTGATAAGGGCGTAAGTGACGCTCTCCCAATCGCCGGTCTGCTCATCGCCGACCCCGACAATCTCCATCCCCGGCAGCACACCCGCCTCGGCAACGATGGATGCAGGACGCACTTCACCGATCACCGGCTTGACGCTCGGCACCCCGATGATAAACATCAGCCAGAGGGCAAACAGGGCAAAAACGAAGTTGGCCATGGGACCTGCGGCGACAATCGCCATCCGCGCCCAGACACTCTTGTGGTTGAAGGCATACTGCTCGTCACCGGGCTTGAGTTCATCGACCCGGCCATCGAGCATCTTGACGTAACCACCGAGGGGAATGAGCGCCAGCACATATTCGGTGCCATCCTTGCCCATCCGGCGCCAGATCGCCTTGCCAAAACCGATGGAGAAGCGCTCAACCTTGACGCCACAGCGACGGGCCACCCAGAAGTGGCCAAACTCGTGCACCGCGACCAGCAGGCCCAGCGCAACAACAAAGGCACCGATATTCCACAACACACCGCCCATCAGCCAAGCTCCTCAATCAAAATGTGAGCACGGGCTCTTGCCGCACCGTCCAGGGCAAACAGATCATCGAGCGAGCCGACTGCGCTGCTCTCCAGCGCCAGCATCACTGCCTCGTTGATCCGGGCAATATCCATAAAGCCGATACGCCCGGCCAGGAAGGCGGCAACCGCCTCTTCGTTGGCCGCATTGAGCGCAGTGGTCGCCGCTTGTCCCTTCTGGCAGGCATTGATGGCCAGCGCCAGACAGGGGTAGCGATCGTAATCAGGCCGGATAAAGCTGAACTCTCCGACATTGAAGAAATCCAAAGGTTCCACACTGGAGGGGATGCGATTGGGATAAGCCAGCGCATGGGCGATGGGGGTACACATATCCGGATTGCCAAGCTGGGCCAGCACGGAGCCATCCTTGTACTGCACCATGGAGTGGATCACCGACTGCGGGTGGATCACCACCTGGATCTGCTCTGGCGCTGCATTGAACAGCCAGCGCGCTTCGATGTACTCCAGCCCCTTGTTGATCATGGTGGCGGAGTCGACCGAAATCTTGGCCCCCATCGACCAGTTGGGATGCGCGATGGCCTGCGCCGGTGTCACCTTGGCCAGCTCGCCGATCTCGGTGTAACGGAACGGGCCGCCGGAACCGGTCAGCAAAATCTTGCTGATCCCCGCCGCCGCCAGATCGCAAAAACCGGGCTGGCGCTGCACGGCAGTCGGCAGACACTGGAAGATGGCATTGTGTTCGCTGTCGATGGGCAGCAGCTCGGCGCCATGCTCGCGCACGGCCTCCATGAAGAAAGCACCGGACATCACCAGCGCCTCCTTGTTGGCCAGCAAAATACGCTTGCCGGCACGTACCGCGGCCATGGTCGGGGCCAGTCCGGCCGCACCGACGATGGCGGCCATCACGCTATGGGCGTCGGGGTGAGCGGCCACATCGCAAAGGGCGGCGGCACCAGACATGACCCGGGTCGCACAGCCGTGCGCTTTCAGACGGGCAGCCAGTTCACGGGCGGCATCCTCATCGACCATCACGGCAAAACGGGGGGAGAATTCGAGGCAGTCCCGCAACATGGCATCCACGTTGCGGGCAGCGGTCAACGCCAACACTTGCCAACTGCCCGGGTTATGGCGCAGCACTTTCAAGGTACTCTGACCAATGGAGCCAGAGGCCCCCAGAATAACCAGTGACTTGTGCATCAAAACTCCTGACTGAGTAGCAGATAACTGAGCAGAAACACCGGCAGGGCGGCGGTCAGGCTGTCGATCCGGTCGAGAATGCCGCCATGACCCGGCAACAGGGTGCCGGAGTCCTTGATGCCCGCCTCGCGCTTGAACATGCTCTCGGTCAGATCACCGAGCACGGAAGCAAGCACCGCCAACAGAGAGCAAAACAGCACGGTGATCATCTTGGCAGGAACAAATCCCATCGACCAGGTGACACCGATGGCCAGCAGGCTGGCGGTAAAGAGGCCACCACACATTCCTTCGATGGTCTTGCCCGGACTGACGGCGGGGGCAAGCTTGTGCTTACCGAACGCCTTGCCGAAAAAATACGCGCCAGAATCTGCCGCCCAGACCAGTCCCATCACGAACAACAGGATCCAGGCCCCCATCATGGGGTCATGGTAAAAGTTGTAACCACGGATGGCGACCAGCGACCAGAAGAAAGGAACCAGGGTCACCAGACCAAACAGCGACTTGAGCCAGATAGACTCTTTCCACAGTTTGGCGCTCTGGGGATAACGCAGCACCAGCAGCAGACCCAGCAGCCACCAGCTTACCGCTGTCCAGAGCACGCCCATCACGAGAGGGTGCAGGTGGGGCGTCCAGAGTTGCTCCACCGGCAGCCAAAAGAGGCTGGCACCAAGCAACAGACAAAATACGATGGGTAACCATTGCTGCGGAGCAGCAGAGACAAACCCGCTCCATTCGCGACTGGCCAACAAAAATACCAGTGCAGCCAACAGGGCAAAAAATTTCAATGGCAGAAAGAAGAGCGCCCCCAACACCAGGGGGATCAACATCAAAGCAGTAATAATTCGTTGTTTTAGCAAAAGAAACCTCTCTCTTGGGAGCGGGGTTTAGCCGGTCTGCTGCTCGGCGATCAATTCCCGTATCTGTTCACCGGTGCAACCGAAGCGACGCTCGCGGGCAACGAAAGAGGCAACCGCCTCACTGAACTCGGCCTCGTTGAAATCGGGCCACAATACCGGGGTAAAATAGAGCTCTGCATAGGCGAGCTGCCATAACACAAAGTTGCTGATGCGATGATCGCCACCGGTACGGATCAACAGGTCCACGGGTGGCAGATCGGCCATGCAAACCTCGCGGGTCAACATGGATTCATCAATGTCGTCAGCGGCCAGTTCACCGGCCGCGACCGCTTTAGCCAGCTTGCGGGCCGCCTGGGCGATATCCCACTGGCCGCCATAGTTGGCCGCAATGTTCAGGGTCAACCCCTTGTTATTGGCGGTCAAGGCTTCCGCCTTGGCGATTTTGGCCTGCAACCGCTCACTAAAGCGAGCAGTATCGCCAATCACCTTGAGCCGGATCCCGTTGTTGTGCAGTTTCTGCACCTCACGACCCAGCACTGTGATGAACAGTTCCATCAAGGCACTGACCTCCCCTTCCGGGCGGCGCCAGTTCTCGCTGGAGAATGCAAACAGGGTCAATGCCTCGATCTTGGCACGCGCAGCAAAGGTAACGGCCTCGCGCACTGACTTGACGCCCGCCTTGTGGCCATAAACCCGCATCTTGCCTCGGTTCTGGGCCCAGCGACCGTTACCATCCATGATGATGGCGACGTGACGGGGTAAAGACGAGTTGGCACTATCACCCAACGCAGCCAAAAGCGACATGTAATTCTCCCACAAAGACAAAAGCGCCGTGCAGGGGCACTACACGGCGCTCGTAATATACCTTTCAGACGGTTAGATTTCCATTAGCTCCTTCTCCTTTACGGCAAGGGCCTCATCGACCAGCTTGACGTAGGAGTCGGTCAGCTTCTGGATCTCTTCCTGGGCACGACGGTCGTCATCCTCGGAGATCTCTTTGTCCTTCAGCAACGCTTTGAAATCGGCGTTGGCGTCACGACGGATGTTGCGCACGGCAACACGGGCGTTTTCCGCTTCGGCACGGACGATCTTGGTCAGGTCACGACGGCGCTCTTCGGTCAGCGGCGGCAGCGGCACACGCAGGGTCTGGCCATTGCTGGACGGGTTCAGGCCCAGATCGGAGGTCAGGATCGCCTTCTCTACCGCCTGGATCATGGAGCGGTCAAAAATGGAGATGGAGAGGGTGCGAGCATCTTCTGCCACGACGTTGGCCAACTGTTTCAGCGGAGTGGCTGCACCGTAATACTCAACCTGGATGCCATCGAGCAGGCTCGGGTGAGCGCGTCCGGTACGGATCTTGGACATTTGGGTCTTGAGCGCTTCTACGCTCTTGCCCATACGGTCCTTGGCGTCGTTTTTAATCTCGTTGATCACAGTGGTTTTCCTTTTGGCGAACGAGCCGTTACACGGCCCGTGTCTATCTTATTTACTGACGTGATGGATAGGATAAAAGCGCCAGGCGGCTCACTTTTATCTTATTTACCAACGTGGTGGATCAGAGTGCCTTCCGGTTCACCCATGATGACCCGGCGCAGGGCGCCCGGTTTGTTCATGTTGAACACACGGATCGGCAAATCATGGTCACGTGCCAGGGTAAAGGCAGCAAGATCCATCACCTTGAGCTCTTTTTCAAGAACTTCATCATAACTCAGTTCATGATACAGCACGGCATCCGGATTCTTGACCGGATCTTCGTTGTATACACCATCGACCTTGGTGGCTTTGAGCACCACGTCAGCTTCGATCTCGATCCCGCGCAGGCAAGCCGCAGAATCGGTAGTGAAGAAGGGGTTGCCGGTACCGGCAGAGAAGATAACAACTTTGCCAGCGCGCAGCTGGCTGATTGCCTCGGCCCAGCTGTAGGAGTCGCAGACGCCTTGCAGGGAGATGGCAGACATCAGACGGGCATTCACATAAGCACGATGCAGGGCATCACGCATGGCCAGACCGTTCATCACGGTTGCCAGCATACCCATGTGGTCGCCCACCACGCGGTTCATGCCCGCTTTGGCAAGACCGGCACCACGGAACAGGTTGCCGCCACCGATGACCAGACCGACCTGAACCCCCAACTCAACCAGTTCTTTGATCTCTTGGGCCATCCGCTCCAGCACCGCCGGATCAATGCCGAAACCCTCGGATCCTTGCAGGGCTTCACCACTCAACTTCAGAAGAACACGTCTGTATGCAGGTTTGGGATTGGTACTCATGTCACTGATTCCTGGTCATATAAAGACCGCGACATAAGTCGCGGTCTGGGGAAACGGAAAAACCGGTTCGATTAGGCCTTTTGAGCGGCCGCGATTTGGGCTGCAACTTCAGCAGCGAAATCGGTCTCTTGCTTCTCGATGCCTTCGCCCACTTCGAAACGGGTGAAGGAGACAACGTCAGCGCCTTCTTTCTTCAGCAGCTCGGCAACGGTCATGGAAGGATCTTTCACGAACGGTTGACCAGTCAGGGAAACCTCACCGGTGAACTTCTTCATGCGGCCTTCAACCATCTTCTCGGCGATCTCTTTCGGCTTGCCGGAGTTGATGGCGATGTCGATCTGGATTTCGCGCTCTTTGGCAACGACTTCAGCAGACACGTCTTCAGGCTTGACGAATTGCGGGCTGTTGGCAGCAACGTGCATGGCCAGATCTTTGGCCAGCTCGGCAGAACCACCGGTCAGCTTGGTGATAACACCAATGCGGGAACCGTGAACGTAGGTACCCAGGTTGTCACCTTCAACCAGCATCACGCGACGCAGGTTCATGTTCTCACCGATCTTGGCGATCAGGTTGGTGATGGTCAGCTCGACGGATTCGCCGTTACCGAAGTCAGCGGCTTTCAGCGCGTCAACGTCAGCAATTTTCTGGGTCGCAGCGATGTCAGCGATCTTCTGGCCCATTGCCATGAAGCTGGCATCTTTGGCGACGAAGTCGGTTTCGCTGTTCAGCTCGATCATGACGGCAACGTTGCCTTCGGTGCGAGCAAAGATAACGCCTTCAGCGGCGATACGGCCCGCTTTCTTGGCGGCTTTGGCCTGACCGGATTTGCGCATGTTCTCAATTGCCAGCTCGATATCACCAGCAGCTTCTTCCAGTGCTTTTTTGCAATCCATCATGCCAGCGGCAGTGCGCTCGCGCAGTTCTTTTACCAGGGCGGCAGTAACGTTAGCCATGTCCAGTATCCTCGGTCTTGAATTGACAAGAAACAGGGGCCACAAGGGCCCCTGCTAACCAATTACATCAGCTTGGTTAATAAGGGCTTTACAGTCCTTATCAATTACTCAGCTTCAACGAAGCCATCTTGTTCGGCTTGAACAACGATGTCCTGAGCGCGAGCTTCCAGTACGGTGTCAGCAGCAGCATTCAGGTACAGCTGTACGGCACGGATAGCGTCGTCGTTACCCGGGATGACATAGTCAACGCCGTCCGGGTTGGAGTTGGTATCAACGATGGAAACTACCGGGATACCCAGGTTGTTGGCTTCTTTGATAGCGATGTGCTCGTGGTCGGCATCGACAACGAACAGAACGTCAGGCAGGCCGCCCATGTTCTTGATACCACCCAGGCTCTTCTCCAGCTTTTCCATTTCGCGAGTACGCATCAGCGCCTCTTTCTTGGTCAGCTTGTCGAAGGTACCGTCTTGGCTCTGGGTTTCCAGATCTTTCAGGCGCTTGATAGACTGACGAACGGTTTTCCAGTTGGTCAGCATACCGCCCAGCCAGCGGTGGTTTACATAGAACTGGTCGCAACGCTCAGCGGCTTCTTTGACGGCTTCAGACGCGGCACGCTTGGTACCTACGAACAGTACCTTGCCTTTCTTGGCAGCTACGGAGCTGATGAAGTTCATGGCATCGTCAAACATCGGAACGGTTTTTTCCAGGTTGATGATGTGAACTTTGCTGCGAGCACCGAAGATGTAGGATTTCATTTTCGGGTTCCAGTAACGAGTCTGGTGACCGAAGTGAACGCCGGCTTGCAGCATGTCGCGCATAGAAACTTTAGCCATTTTATACCTCTGTATGGGGTTAGGCCTCCACACATCCCATATAACCGACCCGTTAAGGCACCCCGGTATATGTGTCGATGTGTGTGTGTTATTGATTAAGGGTGATGAAATGGTGGACGCAAGTTCCCCATTCCGGCGCGCTTTATACCATAACTTTGCTCAGGACACCACCAGCCGACACCCGAAACGAGTGTAAATATGGATCCCGCCAGAGGATGCTGCGATGCCGATTTGACGTTGTGATGACAATCACACTGGAAGTACGCGGGGGTTGCGGATAAAATTTTGCCCTGATTGCAAACGCATCTATTTTTCATTACCTGTCCTGTCTGCCCTCGCAGGCCCAGCGGCAGTCCGCAAGAGAGATCCCATGTCCATTAAAATCAAGACACCGGAAGAGATTGAAAAGATGCGCGTTGCCGGCCAATTGGCCGCCGATGTGCTGGTCATGATTGCGCCCCATGTCAAAGCTGGCGTCACCACTGACGAACTGAACACCCTCTGCCACGACTATATTGTCGACGTACAACAGGCGGTGCCAGCTCCGCTCAACTACCACGGCTTCCCCAAATCCATCTGCACCTCGGTGAACGATGTGATCTGCCACGGCATCCCGAACCACAAGAAGCTGCGTGATGGCGACATCATCAACCTCGACATCACCGTTATCAAGGATGGCTACCACGGCGATACCTCGGCCATGTTCATCGTGGGTGAAACCACCCCGCTGCGCCGCCAGCTCTGCAAAGTTGCGCAAGAAAGCCTCTACGCTGCCATCAAGACGGTGCGTCCGGGTGCCTGCATTACCGAGATTGGCGCCGTTATTCAGCCCATCGTCGAGAAGGCTGGTTTCTCCGTGGTGCGTGACTACTGCGGTCACGGCATCGGTGCCGAATTCCACGAAGAGCCGCAGATCCTCCACTACCGCAACAGCGGCAAGCAGGAGCTGAAAGCGGGCATGTGCTTCACCATCGAGCCCATGGTCAACAGCAAGAAGTATCACTGCAAGGTCAATCCGAAGGATGGCTGGACCGTGACCACCAAGGATGGCGGCGACTCCGCCCAGTGGGAGCACACCCTGCTGGTGACCGAGGATGGCTGCGAGGTGCTCACCCTGCGCCCCGATGACACTATCGACCGCTTCATCAAACACAGCTAACATCGAACCCCGGCCCTGAACTTCCAAAGCGCCGGGGTTTTTACTTCTGTTTCAGCCATTTGCCTGCCACTTGCGTGTGAGATGCCATGGACGCCAGCCTGCTTTCCCCCCATTTGTTACCCGATGACCAGCTCACTCGCGACAACTGCAAAGAGTACCTGAGCCGCTTTCTCGGCTGGCTGCACGCCCGTTTCGATGCCGGTGACAACATCATCGAGCTGGTTGCCACCCGCTCCGAATACATGGATCAGCTGCTCTGCCGCCTTTGGCAGAAGTTCGGCTTCGACAAGAGCGACCTCACCCTGATCGCGGTGGGGGGCTATGGCCGCGGCGAGCTGCACCCCCACTCCGATATCGACCTGCTGATCCTCTATGACGGCGACGAGCTGGACGAGGTGTTGGGACTGCGCATCGGCGAGTTCATCACCCTGCTGTGGGATCTCAAGCTGGAGGTGGGTCAGGCAGTGCGCAACGTGGCGGAGTGCCTCGAGCAGGGCAAGGCTGACATCACGGTGGCCACCAACCTGATCGAGGCCCGCTATATCACCGGTCGCCAAGAGGGGTTCCGGCAACTGAAAGAGGCCACCGGCCCCCAGCACTTCTGGCCGAGCGAAGCCTTCTTTCGCGCCAAGCGCCAGGAGCAGGCGGAGCGCCATCGGCAGTTTCTCGGTACCGCCTACAAGCTGGAGCCCGATCTCAAGAGCAATCCGGGTGGCCTGCGGGATATTCAGACCCTCGCCTGGGTCGCCCGCCGCCACTTTGGCGCCACCACCTTGTTCGAGATGACCAGCCACGGCTTTCTCAACCGCGCCGAGTATCGCGAACTGCTCGACTGCCAGAATTTTCTCTGGAAGGTGCGCTTCGCCCTGCACATGGCCATCAACAAGGGAGATAACCGCCTGCTGTTCGATCGCCAGCGCACCGTGGCCCAGATGTTGGGGTTCGAGGGGGAAGGCAACACTCCGGTCGAGCAGATGATGAAACGCTTCTATCAGACGGTACGGCGGGTCTCCGAGCTCAACGAGATGCTGCTGCAGCTGTTTGACGAGGCGATCCTCGGCAACACCGCCATGGATGTGCGCCGCCTCTCCGACGAGTTCCAGCTCCGTGGCCGCCTCATCGATGCGGTGGATGCGGAGCTGTTTAGTCGTGAACCGGCCGCTATCCTGCGCCTCTTCTATCAGATGGCCCAGCATCCCGAGATTGCGGGCATCCACTCCGCCACCTTGCGCCAACTGCGCGAGGCGCGCCGCAAACTCAACTGCTGGTTGCAAGACTTGCCCGACTGCCGTCGCCTCTTTATGGCGCTGCTGCGCCACCCCAACGGCATCGGCCTGCCGCTCACCCTGATGCACAAGTACGGCATCCTCGCCGCCTATCTGCCGCAGTGGAACTTGATCGTCGGCCAGATGCAGTTCGACATGTTCCACGCCTACACGGTGGATGAGCACACCCACCGGCTGCTCAAGAACATTCATCAGTTTCCCAATCCGGCCAGTCGCCAGAGCCACCCGCTCTGCCACGAGGTCTTCACCCGGCTGCGCAAACCGGAGCTGCTCAGCATCGCAGCCCTGTTCCACGACATCGCCAAGGGGCGGCGCGGCGATCATTCGGAGCTCGGCGCCGTCGATGCGTTGGAGTTCTGCCAGCTGCACGGTCTGGACCGCTACGAGAGCCGACTGGTCGCCTGGCTGGTGCGCCACCATCTGCTGATGTCGGTCACCGCCCAGCGCCGTGACATCTATGACCCCGACGTGGTCACCGACTTTGCCCAGAAGGTGCGCGACGAGCAGCATCTCGACCTGCTCTACTGCCTTACCGTGGCTGATATCTGCGCCACCAACGATACCCTGTGGAACGACTGGAAGGGCACCCTGCTGCGGGAGCTCTACTTCGCCACCCAAAAGGCGCTGCGCCAAGGGCTGGAGAACCCGCCCGACATGCGGCTGCGCATTCGCGAAAACCAGCGTCAGGCCAAGCAACTGCTGGCACAACGGGATGTATCGATCGATGCGATCAATCAGCTCTGGGCCGATTTCAAGGCCGACTACTTCCTGCGTCACAGCCCGGAGCAGATCGCCTGGCACTGCCGCCACATCATCGAGCATGGCGACAATCCGGCACCGCTGGTGATCATCGGCAAACACCCGACCCGCGGCGGCAGCGAGGTGTTTATCTACTGCCGCGATACCCCGAATCTGTTTGCTACCGTGGCCTCGGCGCTGGATCAGAAGAATCTCAACATCCACGACGCCCAGATCATGAACTCGCGCAGCAACTATGTGCTCGATACCTTCGTGGTGCTGGAGCCGAGCGGCGAACCTATCAGCCCCAACCGCACCGCCACCATCAAGAAGGCGCTGGAGAAGGCGCTGCAGGAGCCGGGCAAGCTGGTGCTGCGCAACAAGCCGCTGTCGCGGCGCCACCGCCAGTTCAGCGTGCCGACCCGGGTGGTCTTCCTGCCCCGCTCTTCGCCCACTAAAGGGGAGAGCCGCCACACCCTGCTGGAGCTGACCGCCCTCGATACCCCCGGCCTGCTGGCGCGGATCGGCGCGGTATTCCAGCAGTGCGGACTGTCGCTGCACGCCGCCAAAATTGCCACTTTCGGTGAGAGGGTAGAGGACTTTTTCAGCCTGACCAGCCTCGATGGCGAACCATTGACCGCCGAACAGCAACAGCAGCTGGAAGAGCGACTGGTGCACCAGCTCAATCCCCAGCAGTCGGTGCTGGATTAAGTGAAACGTGATTCGAAAGAGGCTGGTTATCGGACGTTTTTTGCCATGCCAAACAACTGGTTGGCGCACACCGGATGAAGAAATGGTCGCTGGCCGGAAGAATTCCGGTCAACCCCTTAAAAACAGTCGGAAAAGTGTGATACAACAAACAGAATTTTTTAAAGGAAACCTGTCATGACCGAGTTGCAACAGATCATTGAAGCGGCCTTCGAGCGCCGCGACACCATTACTCCGGGCTCCGTGGATAGCGCCACTAAGTCCGCCATCCTGCAAGCCATCGACCTGCTGGACTCCGGCAAGGCGCGGGTTGCCGAGAAGATCGCCGGTGAGTGGGTTGTCCATCAGTGGTTGAAGAAAGCGGTACTGCTCTACTTCCGCATCAACGACAACGGCATCATCAAGGGCGACGATGCCCAGTACTACGACAAGGTTCCCCTCAAGTTCTCAAACTACACCGCCGAGCAGTTTAAGGAAGCGGGTGTGCGCGTGGTGCCGCCGGCAACCGCCCGCAAAGGCTCCTTTATCGCCCCCAATACCGTGCTGATGCCCTCCTATGTCAACATCGGCGCCTTCGTTGATGAAGGTACCATGGTCGATACCTGGGCCACCGTCGGCTCTTGCGCCCAGATCGGTAAAAACGTGCACCTCTCCGGCGGCGTCGGCATCGGCGGCGTGCTGGAGCCACTGCAAGCCAACCCGACCATTATCGAAGACAACTGCTTTATCGGTGCCCGCTCCGAAGTGGTTGAAGGGGTCATCGTCGAGGAAGGTTCCGTCATCTCCATGGGCGTCTTCATCGGCCAGTCCACCCGCATCTATGACCGCGAAACCGGCGAGATCCACTACGGCCGCGTACCGGCTGGCTCCGTGGTCGTCTCCGGCTCCCTGCCCTCCAAATGCGGCAAGTACAGCCTCTACGCGGCGGTGATCGTCAAGAAGGTTGATGCCAAGACTCGCGCCAAAGTCGGCATCAACGCTCTGCTGCGCTCCATCGACGAGTAATCAGCATTGCTGTGATGAAAAGGGCGCCTGATGGCGCCCTTTTCATTTTGGCGCCCCTGTCACAGGCAAGCCATGAGGCATAGGTTAAGATGGATGGGACAGGATCGTTTCAAACCGAGGAAGCCTGATGTACGAGAATCTGAAGAGCCTGGGGATCCAGGATCCCGCCTCCGTCGACAGCTACACCCTGCGCCAGGAGGCCAACCACGACATCCTCAAGATCTACTTCAAGAAGCAGAAGGGCGAGTTCTTCGCCAAGAGTGTCAAATTCAAGTATCCCCGCCAGCGCAAGACCATGCTGGTTGACTCGGGCACCCATGAGTACAAGGATGTCACCGAGATCAACGCCAACCTCAAGTATGTGGTGGATGAGCTGGACAACCTGACCCAGGGCGTCCATCAGCAGACCGACCCGGACATCAAGCAGAAGATCCTGCGCGACCTGCGCCATCTGGAAAAAGTGGTACAGAACAAGATCAGCGAAATTGAACGGGATCTGGAGAAACTCTAATCCCCTCGACTCGACAACAGAGCGCCCTGGTGGCGCTCTTTTTATTGGCTGACTTTATATAGGTTTATCAGGTGATGACATGCGATAAGGCGAGCGAGGCACAACGCCGACAGAAGGTATCCCGTTACACATCGCATCTTGGGCAACGAGACTCCTGCCGAGCTCGACCTGCTGTGACTCGCACGATCCATAACCAGAAATAGCAAGAGGGAGGCTTTCGCCTCCCTCTTCAAGCACTCTGGTATTCAGGCAACAGGATTAGTTGCTCTTCATCCAGATATCCATGTCGGTTTTCAGGTTGTCGGACTTGGTACCGAAGATGGCTTGTACGCCGGAACCAGCCACTACCACACCGGCAGCACCCAGTTTCTTCAGACCAGCCTGGTCAACTTTAGCCACATCTTTCACGCCAACACGCAGACGGGTGATGCAGGCATCCAGAGAAGCGATGTTCTCTTTACCACCGAAGGCGGCAACCAGAGCAGCAGACATCTCGTCTTTGCCTTGGCCAACGGTCTCTTCAGCAGTCTCGTCTTCACGACCCGGGGTTTTCAGGTCCATGGCTCGGATAACGAAGCTGAATACGACGTAGTAGATGGCAGCGTACACCAGACCCAGACCGACCAGCAGCAGCATGTTGTCGGCACGCGGCGATTGCACCACAAAGTCGATGAAGCCGTTAGAGAAGGTGTGACCGTGTACGATACCCAGGGTGTTGGTCAGCACGTAAGCCAGACCAGCCAGTACAGCGTGGATTGCGTACAGAACCGGAGCGATGAACAGGAAGGAGAATTCAATCGGCTCGGTGATACCGGTCAGGAAAGAGGTCAGGGCAGCAGAGGCCATGATACCAACGATCTTGGCGCGGTTTTCCGGCTTGGCAGCGTGAGCAATAGCGAACGCAGCAGCAGGCAGACCGAACATTTTGAACAGATAACCACCAGCCAGCTGACCGAAGCCGTTACCGGCAGCGCGGGAAGCGTCATCAGCAGTCAGGAAGCAGGTCATGATACCGTGAACAGTTTCACCAGCACCGTTGACGCAGGTACCAGCCTGATAGAAGAACGGTACGTTCCAGATGTGGTGCAGACCGAACGGGATCAGGGAGCGCTCAACCACGCCGTAGATACCGAAGGCCAGTACCGGGTTCTGGTTGGCGGCCCAGTCAGAGAAGGCGCCGATAGCGCCACCCACTGGCGGCCAAACTACGGACAGGATCACACCCAGACCGATGGAGACAAAACCGGTGATGATGGGTACGGCACGCTTGCCGGCGAAGAAGCCCAGATACTCAGGCAACTGGATCTTGTAGAAGCGGTTGAAGGCCCAGGCAGCGACACCACCGGCCAGGATACCACCCAGCACGCCGGTTTCGATGGTTTCAACACCCATCACAGGCGCCATGACCTTCAGGGTGGCGACCATGATGCCGTAGCCAACGATGGCTGACAGGCCGGATACGCCGTCGTTATTGGTAAAGCCCAGAGCAACACCCACTGCGAACAGCAGGGCCATCTGACCAAATACGGAACCACCAGCTTGCTCCATCAATTGGGAGACAATTTCTGGCAACCAGCTGAAGTGGGCAGCACCCACCCCCAGCAGAATACCTGCGACCGGCAAGACTGATACTGGCAGCATCAGCGCCTTACCAACCTTTTGCAGATTAGAGAAAGCATTTTTGAACATTGTGTGCGCTCCTGAATGGATTGTCTTCCCTGAACGATCTATCAGAATGAAATAACCACTAATTCATCCAGATATCTTCGAGTCGGGCATGTTTATTTTGACCATCAGAATATAACCCAGCGGGTCATAAATTGCTGCTTTCAGAAGCGGGGGAATATTGAATTTGGAGGGAAGATCACAACTTGTTTAGCGGCTAAAAAATGCCTCTAATATAAGTTAATAATCTGCATTATCACTCTATTACAAACATATATAAATTGCAGTTTCACTTTGTATTTTAACAATGCAATTTACATCAAACGGAAACTCATTGTAACCCAATGTAACGGCGTGATTTTTATTTATTACAGTCTACCGATTAAAAAGGCCTCCAACAAGGGAGGCCTCAACAAATATATCTGACCAGCAAACGGTCGTATTACTCTATTTTTGCGAGCGCTTGACCGCATCAATAAACACGGTTTTTGCTTTGGTTGAACCAGCCCGCTCGGCCTCGTTCACCAGCTTCATCGCCTTGTCGATATCCCCCGCCTTGACCGCTTTTTCGATCTGGCTCTGGTAGAAGGCTTCAGTTTCACTCAACATGGCAGGAGCAGGTTTGGCTGCGACCGCAGCTGTTGTAGTTGTGGTAACGGCTGCGGTAGTCGCTATCGCTGCAACCTGCTGACCCTGGCTCATAGCCACCTTGTCGGCATATTCGGGTTTGAATACCGCTTCAAGGCCACTCCCACGGGCCATATCTTTGACTTTGATCTGCACCAAACCCCACGGGGAGTGCGGGATCACCGGATCCTTGATATCAGGCTCAACGGTACCATTAGCACGAGCAAACGCTTTTGATGGATGAAGGATTGTTGTGCTGCCAGAGAGTTGGTCCGCAGGCGCATAGACGATCATGTATGTTTCGCTGGCCGGGTTGCCAGGCATGCTGCGGTCAACAAAAACACGTCCTTCGATACGGTCGTTATCGAGCAAGTGAGCAGGCTGATAGCTGAATACTGACTCACCCAGGACCCGAGTCACCTTGAACTCGGCATCCAGCATAATGACCTTGGGCACCATCACGGTTTTACTCACCTGTGATGCCAGGCTGATCGCCAGATTGCCGGTGTTGGTCGGCAAGCGATAAGCCGCAAAGTAACTCATCCCCTCATCAAACTGAAAAGTGGGTTGCTTGCCATCAATGGCCAGCAAGGTCTCACCTTCAGGCAAGGGGGCATAACTGAAATCTTTAAACGCCACACAGCAGCTTGAAGCTTTGGCCAACGCTTGCTTGGCTTGATCTGCATCGCTCAAGATCGAGCCATGTTCTTGCAGAGGAACAACCATGTTTCCGGCACAACCGGTTAATAGCGCAGTGATTACGGCTGCAATAGACATCTTTACCCGTTTCATTTTTCTTATCTCCATAATCCGGTGACCGTGATCCGGCGAAACAAAACTGCCCCCATAAGGGGGCAGTCACTAACTTAACTTAAACTTTTGCTTACCACCAAGCTTCTGCTTGAACACCAAATTGGTAGGTGTCTTTGGAGGTATTGCCTTCGAAGACTTTCTTGTCTTCGTCGTTAGCCAGATAGGAGGCGAACACACGGATTTCCGGACGGGCCCAGAAGCTGGAACCGGCAGACCAGGCTTGCGCCAGGGTCAGCTTGTAGCCAGCATCTTTGTCTTCGCTACCATTGGTAGACTTGTTGTTGTCCTTGAAGTAGCCGCCTTCAAAGATGGTCTTGTTGAAGTCATCCCACTTGTACATCGGGCGGATAACAGCGGACATGGTTTCGTACTTGTCGTTGCCATTCCACATTTCGTTGCCTACACCGTAGACTAACTGATGACCCATCTCCCAGGAGTTGCCCATCGGAACAACGCCCCAGTTGATGATACGGAAACCGTCGGCACCGTCTTTGGCTTCAGCGCCGTACCAGGAACCATCACCGTAGAAAGCCATGGTCTTGGAGTAACCTTCGGTACCGTATTGCAGCACGGTTTTGTTGAAACCACCGAGGATGCCTGCGGTCAGTTCAGCAGTCAGCATGACACCATCTTGCGGGTCTTTCTTCAGCGCTTTCTGATCATTGGTTTCATTAACCAGAGCGTAATCCACGCCCAGTTCCAGAGAGGCATCGGTCCACAGCGGGATGCCGGCATAACGCAGATCCAGAGTATTGACGTTCAGATCTTCGTTCTTCACGTATTTTGGAGCTGCACTGGTACCGGTATTGGTGTACTCGCCGAACACGTCTTTTGCGCTACGGTCGTTACGTACCCATGCGAAAGAGACTTTACCCGGACCAGCCTGGATGCCTTCGATACCAGCACCAGCACCGGAGATGTTCCAGTAGTAGAAGTCGGAGATGTGGATGTCATGGCGTTGATAGTAACGCTTACCAGCCCACAGGGTTGCTTCAGGAGCAAAGTTCAGCAAGCCTTTGGCTTGTACGTTGAACTGACGCAGAGCGAAGTCGGAATCACCATTGCACTGCTTGGCATCGAAGTTACAAACAGTACCGGTACCTTCCCAGTCGTTTGAACCGTTGGAAGCCATGGCAAACATGGAATCAACATAGAAAGTCTTGCCATCTTTGTTGAATACTTCCTGACCCAGTTGCACTTCACCGTAGGTATCATTTTCGTTACCCAGACGGCCAACTTTATTGACGTTGTATTTAACCATGTCGCCGTCGCCGGAAACACCGACGCCGGAACGGAAGTAACCGTGGAAATCTACGGCAAAGGCGGCTTGGGAAGCCAGGGCGGCAGTAACAGCTGCTGCAATCGGGAGCCACTTCATTTTCATTGTCATATTCCTTATTTCCCGCAGTGAGGAGTGTGATCCTGAATATTCAACTTCTTATCACCATGTAATCCTGTTGGTGATAACCGAGGTTGATTATAGGGAGCGTATTTCACGACAAATATGAAGCGACTCACAAAATGGCGACAAATCGCTCGGCAAACGATCGCCGCAACACAAGCAGGTAAAAAACTAACAAAGATAGCAATATATGACCATAAAAACCACAAAAACAGCAACTTAAACAAACCTGAAAGCGTTACCAGCAATTAATTCGCGACTGAACCAAAGTCATTATTTTACGTTCGAATGACAAAAACATGACTGAGATCGCTTTCAAGATTGAACTTTTATTTGGACGACGGGTCTGCTGTGCGCTTGAAACCATTACGCCGATGGAATGCCAAAAGGGGAAAATATCCCTCCGCCACTATCTACAATAAGAGTGGAAAATATGCTTGCTGAGTGAGATGACATTTTTGCAAATAACAATCCCCTGCCAGTTAAGGATCAGGGGATTGATATGGCTCTATTTCAGAGAATATTCAGGGCTGAATATCCCACTTTTTCAGCCAGCTGAGTGCCACCTGTTCGGGTTCATCGTGCACGGTAGCATCCAGCTCCAGCGGGGGAATCACTCGCGTGGCCCCCAGCTCTTGCAGCAATCCGTCTAGCCGACGGCCCGCGCCACAGAAATGGTCATAGCTGCTGTCACCCATGGCAATCAGGGCATAACGCAGCCCCTTGAGCCAGGGCGCCTTGTCAGCCAACTCGCTGGCAAAGGGCTGCAGATTGGGAGGAATGTCCCCCTGCCCTGTGGTGGCACTGACCAGCAATAAAAAACGGCCGGGGTCGATGTCCGCCAGCCGTGCTTCTTCGTGCAGAGAACAGTGATGCCCATTGCGTTCCAGCTCATCTGCCAAGGTCTCGGCCACCAGCATGGCTGCGCCGTAGACAGTTCCTACCACGATATCGATCTGCGCCATTCTCCTCTCCCTGCTTGAGTCACTCTTTTGAGCAACTCTATCAGCAAGCTGGCGTCAGATGCCACCGGTTCAAGGCTGAGGATCAGGCGCTTAGTAGTCGCTCTCGCTGGCGGGCCAGCCCAGCTCGGCAAACAGGCGCAGCACATCCTGACCGAGTGGCGCCAGGATCCGCATCGGCACCTTGAGCACCGGATGGGTAAAGCTCAGGGTGCGGGCCACCAGCAGCAGCCGTTCACAGCCAAAGTGCTCGCGAAAGAAGCGGTTATGACGGCCATCCCCGTGGGTGGTATCCCCGACGATGGGGTGGAACAGGTGATCCATATGACGGCGCAGCTGATGTTTGCGGCCGGTTCTCGGGAACAATCTGACCAGACTGTAGCGACTGGTGGGGTGTTTCTTGGAGACCGCATGGGGCAGCTCGACCCGATGCAGCCGACGGAAGGTGGTGACGGCATCCTGCGCCGGCCGATCCGGGTTGCTCATGGCA
Source organism: Aeromonas aquatilis (assembly GCF_054052405.1). Classification (NCBI taxonomy): domain Bacteria; kingdom Pseudomonadati; phylum Pseudomonadota; class Gammaproteobacteria; order Aeromonadales; family Aeromonadaceae; genus Aeromonas; species Aeromonas aquatilis. The sequence goes on from NZ_JBSTYP010000003.1 coordinate 68,744, forward strand.
TCGGCAATCTTGTCCAACTGCTCCTTGAGGGGATAGTCGATCACCCCCTGCTCGGGCGCCCAGCCACGCACCAATGCCAGATACTCCTTGTGCACCTGACGTTGGGTAAAGGCTTCGGTGAGTGCGCGGGCAATCACCGGATCGAGCGCAAACAGCAGCACACCGGAGGTAGGACGGTCGAGGCGATGCACCGGATAGACATGGCGACCACCGATGAGATCCCGGGTCATCTGCATGGCAAAACGGGTCTCGGCCTTGTCGAGCCAGCTGCGATGCACCAGCAGACCGGACGGCTTGTTGACCGCCACCAGCCACTCATCCTGATAGAGCAGGGTCAGCTTCAGGTCACTCTCTTCTCTGGTTTGTTCTGGCATCATTGTTCGATCACTTTGCCGGAGAGCAGCAGATCGAAGCGGCCGATCAGCCGCAGCAGCGCTTCTGCTTCGGCCAGATCCTCTTTGTAGACTTCGCTGGCCATGGGATAGAGGGAGACGCTGGTGGGCAGCGGCGCCTGCAACATAACCAGCTGCTCCATGCGCGGGATCAGCACGAACTGCAGCCACTGATCAAAGCTCAGGGTATCGACACAAAAAGGCAGGGTGCTTGCCAGGGCTTCGTCACCGGGATGGTCAGCTTGCCAGCGCTCGAGGCGCTGCAACTCGGCGGTGAGTTCCCCCAACAGGCCAGCGACCAGCAAATATTGATTCATCTCGCTCTCTTCCTCATAACCACAGATTGATCCGCCGACCCGACAGGGTCAGCAAGGATGCCGATAGATTCAGTCGCACAGCACCGGCGGTTCAGCCGGCTCAACGACATACACGGCAGCCAGCACGGCCTGCCGCCGTTAAAAAAGGGCGATACTATACACCTCCCCCTGCATGGCTGCCATGTTGATAGCTGCCGCAACGCACGTCTGCTGCCACTGGCTATCCTCGGCAAGGGCCTTATAATCGGCCCGCATCACCATTAGCCGGATCTCACCATGTCTGCGACGCCTACTGCCATCAATACCTTGACCGAATTTCTGACTCAGGCTGGCACCCAGTTCCAGCTGTTTGACATGGGCCGCCAGGTGCGGTCACTGGCAAGCGATACCTTTGTGCGCATCGAACAGCAGCAGGAGCCCTATCCCTGGCCGCTGCAACAGCACGCCTGGCTCGGCGTGCACTTCTTCCAACCGAACGAGTCTCGCCACTACCTCTGGTTCCTCAAGTTCGCCCTCGATGAGCGCGGCATGCTGATGTCAAACGGCCCCAAGCTGTTCATGGATCAGGTGGTGGAGACCCTGGGCTACAAGCTCACCGGCGATCTGGATGAAGAGAAGGCCCAGCGCTTGGCCGACAATCCCTACACCTTCCGACCGGCGGAGGCCAAGATGGCCAGTCTGCACGCCAAACTGGCGCGCCAGCTGGAGCAGGCCCCTTCTACCTATTACGATGCCCTCTGCCACTATCTGGCCGCCCCCAACGATACCGGTTGGCAGACACTGGGTCTGCAGGGCTTTGCCGACCTGGCCGAACGGCTGCATGATGAGCGCAATCTGGCGCTGATCTGCAAGGCGCTGCCCAAACTGCCGCAAGAGCCGCTCTACGCCCTCTGCCAGAGCCTTGAAAACGCCCCGCTGCCGCCGGCAGTACAAGGCGCCCTGCTCGAGCGGATCGGCAAGGAGCAGGAGTGCGCCGCCCCCAACCGGGAGACCCTGGCCTACCTCTGCCGCGCCTTGGCCTCCTGTCCCGGCAGCACGCTGCGCACCAACAAGCTGCTGACCCTGCTGCAAACCCAGCCGAGCCCTGCGCTGCTGCTCGCCATCGCCGGCCGGCTCTGGCCCGATCTGAAAGATGCCAATCTGCTCAGCCACTATCTGGAACAACTGGCACTGCAACCGACCCAGTTCTTCAATCAGGTTTTTGCCGAGTTGGTCACTTTACCGGCCCTGCGCAATGATATGCTGGCCAGACTGCGTGACCCCAACCGCAGCGATGCGCTGGGCAAGGCCATCGGCCGTCTGTTTGCCTCGGCCTGATCCCTCGCCTCCCCCTCACGCCACGAGGCAACACGGCGGGAAATAGAAAAGGAGATCGGGAGTGCCGAGCAGGACTCCCGGTTATCGACATCACGATAAGGAAGCCCGCCTATGGGAGAGATGCTCGGAATTTTGTTGCTGATTGCGATTGCCGGCCTGTTCTGGCTGCAACGCCAACAGGCAGAAGTGGCCTGGCAATACATGCGCCGCTACTGCCAGCACCATGACCTGCAACTGCTGTCACTGGCTCGCCATCGGCGGGAGCTGGCCCGCAATCCCCTGCGGCTGCTGACCCACTATCAGTTTGAATTTTCCAGCGATGGCGAGAGCCACTATCAGGGCACCCTCAAGATGCAGGGGCTGCACATCGTAGGCGTTGATCTGCCACCCCATCGCATCCCCTCTGCCTGATCTCCAATCTCGTCTCTGCGCCCAGAGGCTGTGCCTGTCTATAATCTCAGGGATTAAACAAAGGGAGAGACGAGATGGAACCCCTTGTCCACGATCTGCCAGCCCTGTTTGCCCAGCTCGGGATGGCCAACGACGAGCTGAGCCTGCACCGCTTTGTGCACGACCATCACCTCGACAATGAAACCCTGTTGCCGGAGGCCGGTTTCTGGAGCGCAGCCCAGGCCAGCTTTCTGCGCGACGCCCTGTGGAACGACTCCGACTGGTGCGAGGCGATCGACCAGCTCGATGTGATGTTGCGCCAACCCCGCTAGCCGCCCGCCCCTTTCCTCCCCTGCTGGCTTTGGTTAAGATCCCGCCCCGATATCGATCCCTCCTTCTCACCCAGAGCATGCTTATGTCCGCCCACGAGATCATCCGAATTGCCAACGAGCTGGCCGCCAAGGGCCTGACGCCCACCACCGCCATGATCAAGGCCCGCCTCACCCAGCCCGTGCCGATGGCCGAGCTGCTGAAAGTGCTGAGCCAGTGGAAGCAGCAGCCCGTCGCGACCGCCGAGAACGAGCTCCTGCCAGAGGCTGTGCCTCAGCCAGCGCCGGAGCTCACCCTGCAGCAACTCGCCGAACAGCTCGCACGCATCGAACAGAAGGTGGATCGCCTGACCGACCTACTCATCCAGCAGGGGCAAGGCTGAACCATGTATATCGTCGAACTCTGCTTTGAGTGTTACCGCGATACCTCCCTTGGCGACGCAGAGCGGGCCATCGTCAACTACCTCGACATGCTGCGCTATCAGGGCCAGATCCTCGGGCGGGAATTTCCCACCAGCATGCACGACGGCTATTTCGTCAGCCGGGTGGTCTGCCCGGAGCAGGATAGTCTGCACCCCGACAACCAGAGCGATCAGGTCAGACTGGCCGAACAGCAGCTCAATCAGGCGGGGTTGCTGGCGCCGAAGCTCCAGCTGCAGGGGGCCGATTTACTCTCTGATAGCACCGACCCTTGCGGCGAGCAGGGCGAGCGGCCGAGCTGGATGTTGCTCTATACCAGCTTTTTGCACAGCTGCTCGCCGCTGCGCTGTGGCGACCACTTCGCCCCCATTCCGCTCTACCAACTGCCCGCGGTCGCCAACGGCGATCAGAAACAGATCATCAAGTGGCAGGAGGATTGGGAGGCGTGCGATCAGTTGCAGATGAACGGCTCCATCGCCGAACATGCGGCGCTGCACGAAATCGGCGAAGTGGGTAGCCGCCTCTACCGACGCGGCAGTGATCTCGCCAAGCGGCTGGAAGTGCTGAGCGGCATCCCCACCTACTACTATCTCTATCGGGTAGGCGGGCTGAGCGCTGCCGAGGAGAAAGCGCGCCTCTGCCCCAGCTGTGGCGGTGAGTGGGCACTGGCAGAGCCGCTGCACGAGATCTTCGACTTCAAATGCGACAGCTGCCGCCTGGTCTCCAACCTCTCCTGGGATTTCAAGGATTAGGTTCGTTCCCTGCACGTTCCCCCATAAAAAGAGCCTTGCCGCATGGCAAGGCTCTTTTCGTTCCGATGAGTAACCTTGGCTCGAACAGGTGCTATTGCGGCAACGTCTCCAGCCGTTCCAGAAACGCCGACAAGGAGGGAGCCAACGGCAGACGGCGGCCTGAGTCGAGCCACTCCAGCCACACCTGACCACTCTCGTTATCCAGCGAGATGAGCGTCATCTCGTTGCGGGTGGTGGCAATAAATATGGAGGGGGTTCGTTTTAACTTGCGCAGCATCAGCAGGTGGCCGATGAGATTCTCCCTGAGCAGGTCGAGATCCGACTCATTCCACGGCATGATCAGTTCAAGGCGCAGCCCCTTGAAAAGGCAGGGGATGGGGCGGCTGAACCAGAGCCCGAACAGGGCAATGGCGCTGGGATGAATCGTCAGCTCAAGGGCATCGGCCATGGCCGTAAAATCGGCGGGTTCGGGGCGATGGTGAGGGCGCCAGGCCACCCGACCATCGGCGGGCTCACCAAGCTGGCAGGGGGAACGCCAGTCCGCCTCCCACTCGCACAAGGGCAGGCCTCGTCTGGCCTCGCCATCCCGTTGCCAGCGGGCAAAAAAGTGCTCCAGGGCAGACAAAACTTGATCCGACATCGAAAATCCCCACAATTGCTGGCAAAGTCCGCTATTGCACCACCAAACCCGGTAACAGACAAGGTTGCCAGCCGACCTTGCGACCCGGGAAACATAACCCGGGATACAGAGAGGCCGACGCCCAAGCCAAACGGCTGCAACAATCCGGCCCTGCAATGGCCCGTTTCATTCCACTCATCATGAGCACATTACGTGAGCAACCCTGTGAGCAAACAAGATAGATACGCCGGGGCCAGCGCCCTGACCGGCCTGAGTCTGGGCCAGCAATCCGATTACATCAGCCAGTACACCCCCTCCCTGCTGCAACCGGTTCCCCGCAGCCTGAACCGGGACGACCTCCAGCTGGGCGATGACCTCCCCTTTACCGGTTGCGATGTCTGGACCCTCTATGAGCTCTCTTGGCTCAATGCCAAGGGCAAGCCGATGGTGGCGGTGGGTGAAGTGGCCATTCCGGCCACCAGTGCGAACCTGATCGAATCCAAATCCTTCAAGCTCTACCTCAACTCCTTCAACCAGACCCGTTGCGACTCTATCGAGGCAGTCGCCACCATGCTGACCAAGGATCTGAGTGCCTGTGCTGGCGAGACCGTCAAGGTGACCCTGTTCCCCCTCGACAAGGCGCCGCACCAGATTGCCCTGCTGCCCGGCGAGTGCATCGACGAGCAGGATATTGAGGTAGACAATTACGAGTTTGATGCGTCCCTGCTGCAAGGGGCAGCTGGCAGCGAACAAGTAGAAGAGACCCTGCACAGCCACCTGCTCAAATCCAACTGTCTGGTGACCAGCCAGCCGGATTGGGGCTCTGTAGTGATCCGCTACAAGGGGCCCAAACTCGATCGGGAGAAGCTGCTGCGCTACCTTATCTCGTTCCGCCAGCACAACGAGTTCCACGAGCAGTGCATCGAGCGGATCTTTATCGACCTCAAGCACTATTGCCAGCCTGAGCAGTTGACCGTCTATGCCCGCTACACCCGTCGTGGCGGCCTCGACATCAACCCGTTCCGCTCCGATTTCGAAGCGGTGCCCGCCAACTTGCGCCTGATCCGCCAATAAACGCGAGCTACAGCAGAGAGGGCAGGCACACTGCCCTCTTTACAGTGCGCCAGAAGGTTTCAATCAATGCCTGATACGGCAAGAATGTGGGCGATGGATAATAAACTCCAGACAAAACCCACTTGCCGACCACTTTCAAACCACAGTAAACGCTGGACTCGCAGGGGGGGGCTTGGATAACATGCCAACACCTCTGCGCCATCCTTAATCCAATGAATCAACTGTTTTTTCTGGCCATGATGATGTCCTCCCTGTCAGCTCCGAATCTGGATCTGGACAAGGAGCAACTCTCTATCGATCTGCAACAAGCGCAATCGATGGTACTGACCGATCCTGCCAGATGCGTCCAGATCACCACTGCCTTCCTGGCGCGCGCAGCCAATAATCCCCAGCAAATCATCAGCAATCGTCAGGAGTTCGGTTATCGCGAACCCATCTTGAGCTACAGCACGGTAGCCCAGACCATAGGAGCCCATCTGCTCAAAGGGGAGTGTCTGCTGCAACTGGGCCAGTATCAGGCCACCCAGCAAGCGCTCGACAAGGCGATGGCGCTGGCCGACAAAGAGCGGCAACCGGAACTCAAGGCCCACGGCCTCTATCTCAAGATCCGCAGCCAGGCCCTCAAACCGGATAACCAGAGCACCAGCCGCGCCCTGATGGCTCAGCTGGACGAGCAGTTGGCCGTCCCCACACTCAAGCAGAGCCAGCTCCATATTTATGGCCGCCTGCAACGCACCAGCTACGACATCGAGAACCAGCACTTCGATGATGCCAAGGCCCACTTGGCAGATGCGCGGATCTGGGCCGCCAAGACCCCCAATCCCCTCGCCAGTGCCTGGGTCAGCGCCATCAGCGGCGACCTTTATCGCGCGCTGCATCAGCCACAGCTGGCGCTGGGGGAATATATCGATGCCCAGCAACAGGCCAAAAGTCTCAACGACCCGCTCTTTCTCGGCCTGCTGTCAAACCAGATAGTCAAACTCTACCAGCAGGAGCTGGAGCCCCAGAAAGCACTGCAATATGCCAATGAGGCGGCCAACTACTTCCACTCCCTCGGCAATCCCTCCCTGCTGTGCGACTCACTCATCGTGTTGGCGCGACTCAATCGCGAGCAGGGCGACCTCAACATGGCACTGGTCTACTTCTTCAATGCGCTGGATCTGCTCGATGAGGGGAGCAACCGACCGCAAGCCTCCCTGCTCAAATACGAAATCGGCAAAACCTACCTGCAAAGCGGCAACCTCTCGCTGGCCAGCAACTACCTCAATGCGGCCCGCCAGTCCCACGAGCTGAGCGATGCCAAAGAGCCGCTGATCGATACCCTGCTGCTGCTCGGCGAGCTCTATCTGAAGAAACAGGAGGCCGCCATCGCCATCCTGCAGTTGGAGAACGCCCGCGCGCTGGCCAATCAGCTCGGCGATACTCGCCGTCAGTACGAGGTATTCCGCCTGTTGTCGCTTGCCTACGAGCAGAAGGGGTATCTGCGTCAGGCCCTCGACAGCTACAAGCGCTTCCACCGTCTTGGCGAAGAGGTTCGCCAGCAGGAGCAGGCCATGGAGCAGGCGGCGATCCGCGACAACTATGTCCAGGTCGAACGGGTGCAACATATCAAAGATCTGGAGCAGCGCCTGAACAACAGCCAGCACCAGCAGGAGCGCTATCTCTGGTCAAGCATCACCACCAGCCTGCTGCTGGCGCTCTTTATCTACCTCTTCTTCACCCTCTGGCTCAAGTTGCGTACCGCTCGCCTGCAACTGAAACGGACCAATGAGGCCCTGCTGATCGAGCCACGCTCGAGGCTGGCCAACTGGCAGCGGCTGATGAACCGCTGGCCGCGGGAGATGGCAAAACGCCAGCTCAAATCGGATCGCTGGTATCTCAGTGAACAACACGCCAGCGAGTTTGATGACAAGCTGCACTATTTGCTGTTCCGGGTGCCTTTCCTGGTCAACACGCTGGAGCGCCACGGCTATCAGGCCAGCAGAGAAATCGAGCAGGCCTTCGGTGCCTATATGGATACCCTGACCCCGCAAGATGGCCGTATCTATGACTTGCGTGAAGGACACATGCTCTATGTGGTGCCACAGCGCCACGTCACCAACCTGCATCAACTGGCGGGAGACCTGCTGACGGCCATCGCCGCCTTCCCTTGCAACTATCCGCTGGATCGCCAGATCAGCCTCGGGATTGTCAGTCACCCCTTCCTGCCGAAAGCGGCGACCGCGCTTGATCACAATGGCCTGTTTGACCTCTGCTATCTTGCCCTGTCGGGAGCCATTCAGCTCAGTGAAAAATGCCAGCAAAACGCCTGGTTGGAGCTGGCTGCGATCGATTGCCAACAAGCGGCATTTTTTAATGGAGATGTGTGGCAATGCGGCCTGATGGCAATTGACAAGGGACTGGTAAAAGTCAATTCTTCTCATGAAAAGCAATGGGTTAATTGGCCCAGCCTTGCAAGGAAGCCGGCAGCCGATAACCACCAGGAAATAATGTAGATAACAGGCGAGGATCGAAACCAGGTTCGACCACTGTTGCTATCCAACACCAAAAACAATAATGACAACAGGGCGACCTGATAATGAATGACATCGCTGCCGTAGCAGGACAATTGGCCAGGCTCAGGGAATCCCTTCAGCAAAAACAGCTGGAACTCGACGGCGTCCTGTCGTTTTCCGATGCAGAGCGTGCCCGCGGCATCCAGTTTATCAACAAGTTGATGCTCTCCTGCCGTGGCTTCGACCGCGAGCTGGACAATCGCTTCGCCAAGCTCAAGCAGAAACTGGATAACAATCCCGCATTTACCTCGTTAGACGAGGATCTGCTGGCCATTGAAAAACTGCTGCAGCAGCACAGCAATGCGCTGGAAGAGTCGATCACCCTGACCCAGACCGCCATCGATCTTGGCTCCAGGCAGCTGAAAAACATCAAGGGCTTCCCGGAAGAGACCCGCAAGTCCCTCAAGGAGTTTCTGGCAAGTCCCGCCGGTTACGGCATTGCCGATCACCAAAAGAAGGTGATCAAGCTGCTGGAGTTCTACCAGCAGGCGATCAAGATCCAGCTGCTGCCAAGCCAACCCCTGTTGACACCGTCAGGTGCAACTCAACAAGAAAGCGATGCTGCCAGCAACGATGCCCAGCCCGATGTCGACCCGTTTGATCTAAAGGATCACGCTCGCATCGCCGATGAGCTGCAGCGGCTTATCACCGAACTCGACTTTGCCGGTGCCATCGGCGAGAGCCTGAGCGACATTCGCCGCCAACTGCTGATCGGGATCAACCCTGCCCTGCTGGCGGAAACCTGCCTGCAGGTGATCGAGCTCATCATCGAAGGCACCCGTGAGGAGCGCAAAGCCTCCCGCGCCTTCCTCAGCTCCCTCAATGAGAGCCTGTCAGCGGTACATGTCGGCTTTACCGAATCCCTCGATGAGGGGCGTGCGCTGCAAAACGAAACCCGAGAGACCCGCGAGGCGCTGGTCAACGAGTTGCAGGCGATCGATCACTCCCTGGCCAGCCATAACTCCATCGATGCGCTCAAGCGCGCCATCTCCGGCCATATGGGCGCCATCAACCTGCTGCTGCAAGAGCGTGACAGCACGGCGGCGCGAGAGCGTCACCTGCTCACCCGCCTCTCCACCATGGAGTCCAAGCTGCGCTTGATGAAGGAGGAGACCGCCGAGTACAAGAAGCGGCTGACCATTCAAAAACACAAGCTGTTCCTCGACAGCCTGACTCAGGTACACAACCGGGCAGCCCTCGATGAACGGCTGGAGCAGGAGTACAAACGTTGGCTTCGTTACCGCACTCCGCTCTGCATGGCGATCATCGACATCGATCACTTCAAGAACATCAATGACAACTACGGCCATATGGCGGGTGACAAGGCGTTGAAAGTGGTCGCCAAGGCGCTGCAGAGTGCGCTGCGTGACACTGATTTCATCGCCCGTTTTGGTGGAGAAGAGTTCGTGGTGTTGCTGCCCAACATCAACCCGGACAAGTTCCAGAAGCCGCTGGAGACCCTGCGCCAGACCATCAAGAGCATCCCGTTCCGTTTTCGCGATGCCAAGGTGGAGATCACCATCTCCATCGGCGCAACCCTGTTCAAGGATGGGGACAACCCGTCCGATGTGTTTGAACGGGCGGACAAGGCGCTCTACCACTCCAAGCACACCGGTCGGGATCAAGTGACTCTGGCCTGACAAGCGGCTAAAAAAACAGCGAACAGTCGTCGCCCTATTTCCCTTCACCCTCTGTTACCACTACTATCGATCTCAGGGGATGCAACATAGCGTCCCCTTTTCTCCCCAGGGAAAAACACAACGATAACAAGTGAGTAAAGGGGAACCTATGATTACGCACATCAATCCCGTCGGCAGCATGGATTTGCTGTCACAGCTCGAGGTGGATCGCCTCAAGCAGACTGCCTCCAGCGATATCTATCAACTGTTTCGCAACTGCTCGCTGGCAGTGCTCAATTCAGGTAGCCATACCGACAGCTCCAAGGAGATCCTGGAGCGCTTCAAATCGTTCGATATTCATGTGATCCGGCGCGAGCGCGGGGTCAAGCTGGAACTGTTCAATGCTCCCGAGCACGCCTTTGTCGATGGCGAGATCATTCGCGGCATTCAGGAGCACCTCTTCTCGGTGTTGCGCGACATTCTCTATGTCTCCAATCAGCTCGAATCGAACCGCCTGGTCAATCTGACCAACTCCACCCATATCTCCAACGTGGTGTTCGCCATCCTGCGCAACGCCAAGGTGATCCTGCCTGGCGCCGATCCCAACCTGATCGTCTGCTGGGGTGGCCACTCCATTAACGAGATCGAATACCAGTACACCCGCGCCGTGGGCAGCGAACTGGGCTTGCGTGAGCTGAACATCTGTACCGGCTGTGGCCCTGGCGCCATGGAGGGCCCGATGAAGGGGGCCGCCGTCGGCCATGCCAAACAGCGGGTGCGCAACGGGCGCTACATCGGCCTCACGGAGCCTTCCATCATTGCGGCCGAACCACCCAACCCCATCGTCAACGAGCTGGTGATCCTGCCGGATATCGAGAAGCGACTTGAAGCCTTCGTGCGCCTTGGTCACGGCATCATCATCTTCCCGGGTGGGGTCGGCACCGCCGAAGAGCTGCTCTATCTGCTCGGCATCATGATGCATCCGGCCAACGAGCGGCAGCCGATGCCCATCATCCTGACCGGCCCGAAAGAGAGTGCCGACTACTTCCGTGCCATCGACGATTTCATCAAGGCGACCCTGGGTGAACCGGCGACCAAGCTCTACCGGATCATTGTCGGCGATGCGCCGGAAGTGGCCCGGGTGATGAAAGAGGCGATGCCGAAAATCCGCGAATACCGCAAATCGGTCGGCGATGCCTACTCCTTCAACTGGTCCCTCAAGATTGAGCCGGAGTTCCAGCTCCCCTTCGAACCGGATCACGCCAGCATGGCCAGTCTGGATCTGCACCGCAACCAGCCGCCCCAGTTGCTGGCCGCCAACCTGCGTCGTGCCTTCTCCGGCATCGTCGCCGGCAACGTCAAGGAAGGGGGCATTCGCGCCATCGAGAAGAAGGGCCCCTTCAAGCTGCACGGTGACAAGGAGCTGATGCACCTGATGGACAAGCTGCTGGAGAGTTTCGTCAAGCAGCAGCGGATGAAGCTGCCTGGCAGCCAGTATGTGCCCTGCTACGAAATCGTCCGCTAGGGTACAGATACATCATCGAAAGAGGGGCGCATCGGCGTAATGCCAGTCAGTTAAGCACTTTTATGACTAAATATTCGAGATATTGAATATCAAAAGTAGCTCCATGATTAAAGAGTCAATTTGGCTCCAACCCTTGCCCTGACTGGCATGCAATAAAAAGAGGGAGGCATCATGCCTCCCTCACTCGTTAGCCCTTATACCCCGTGGGTTGGGACTCAAATTCTCTTAACTGACTTGCATTAGGCGCATCGGCGCCCCTCTTTATTGGCGCTATCCCTCCCCGAGTGCCATCAATCCCCCATAAGGCGAGCGGTTTGTTACAATGGGGCGTCCCGACCGCCAAGAGTGCCTCATGTCAACTATCCGGCCACACCTGCTCATCATCGATGCCCTCAATCTCATTCGCCGTCTGCACGCGGTACAGGCCCAGCAAGCACTGACCCCTGCCCAGGCGCTGGTTGCCACCCGCGCCAACCTTATCAATACCTGCCGCAAGCTGCTGGCCAATAGCGAGCCGACCCATGTCATTGCGATCTTTGACGGAGAGAGCGATGGTGAGGTGCATAGCTGGCGCAAAGAGGTCTATCCGGCCTACAAGGAGGGGCGAACTCCCATGCCCCCCGAACTGCGTGAAGGGCTGGCGACCCTGCAGGATGCCTTTTGGGAGTGCGGGGTCGATGCCCTGCTCTCCGAGACCGATGAAGCGGATGACCTTATCGCCACTCTCGCCTGCGGCATCGCCAGCCATGGCCATCAGGCGACCATCATCTCCACCGACAAGGGCTTCTGCCAACTGATCTGCCAGCAGATCCGGGTGCGCGACTACTTCAACAAGCGCTGGCTGGATGCCGCCTTCGTCCAGCAGCAATATGGGGTAGCCCCTGCTCAGCTGGTCGACTTCTGGGCCCTGACCGGTATCAGCGGTTCCAATATCAAGGGGGTTCCGGGGATCGGCCCCAAGACCGCCACCCAGCTGTTGCAGCAATATGGCAATCTGGCAGCCATGCTCGAAGCCTGTCAGCAAGAGGACGCCGCCAAGCCACTGCTCAAGCTGCGCCAACATCAGGATAAGGCCCTGCTGGCCCAGCGGCTGGTGCGCTTGCAGCGGGATATTCCGCTGGGATTCAACCTGCGGGACATCCGCTACCCGCCCCAGCCAGACTAAATGGCCGAACAAAAATGCAGGCAAGGGCGTGAACCATGACAAGACTCACCCTCGCTGTTGATAAAAGTGAGTAGAATGTAAAGGAATGTGGTTGGTTTGCTGAGTAAATGCTATAAAGCAGCCCCATCCTCCCCTATACCCTGGAAGTGGAACCCTCTCATGTCCAAAAGAAAAATTACCGTGATCCCCGGCGACGGCATCGGCCCCAGCATCATTGAATCAGCCATCCAGATCCTGACCCATGCGGGCTGTGATTTTGAGTACGAATACGCTGATGCGGGTCTGGTTGCCCTCGAGAAGCATGGCGAGCTGCTGCCCCAGGCTACCCTGGATCTGATTGAGAAGAACAAGGTGAGCCTGAAAGGGCCATTGACCACACCGGTCGGCGGCGGTTTTACCTCCATCAACGTCTCCCTGCGCAAGAAGTTCAACCTCTACGCCAACGTGCGCCCGGTCATCTCCTTCAAGGGCACCAGAAGCCGTTACGACAACATCGACATCATCACGGTGCGTGAAAACACCGAAGGGATGTACTCGGGTGCAGGTCAGAAGCGCAGTGATGACAACAAGAGTGCCGAGGCGATGAGCATCATCACCCGCGAAGGGGCCGAGCGCATCGTCAAGTTTGCCTTCGAGCTGGCTCGTCAGGAAGGGCGCAAGAAGGTCACCATCATCCACAAGGCGAACATCCTCAAGTCGACCTCCGGCCTGTTCCTCGAAGTAGCCCGTGAAATCGCCAGCCACTACCCGGATATCCAGAGCGAAGAGATGATCGTCGATGCCGCCTGCATGAATCTGGTGATGTACCCGGAGCGTTTCGATGTCATGGTCACCACCAACCTGTTCGGCGACATCCTCTCGGATCTTTGCGCCGGTCTGGTTGGCGGCCTTGGCATGGCGCCCGGCGCCAACATCGGCGATGGCGCGGCCATCTTCGAAGCGGTCCACGGCTCTGCCCCCGACATTGCAGGCAAGAACATTGCCAACCCGACCTCGGTGATCCTCGCCTCCATCCAGATGCTGGAGTACCTCGGCATGCAGGATAAAGCAGAGCGGATCCGCGAGGCCGTACGAGCCACCATCGAATCCGGTGATCGGGTCACCCGCGATCTTGGCGGCAGCGCCTCCACCAGTGAATTCACCCAAGCCATCATCGATCGACTGTGAGTTAATCCATTGATTTTAAAAGGGAGCTTTGGCTCCCTTTTTTATATTTCCGAATCCTTTGCCACTCCCCGAACAGCAACTATGTTCAATAGAGAAGAAGAACAGGGAGTGTTTTTCATGAAGGGATATGGGTGTTATCTGGTGTCGGGTCTGCTGCTGGTGTGTGGTACTGCCAGTGCTTTCGAGCAGGTTCAACAGACCCAAACCGCCAAGCTGCCACAGCAGGAAAAACGGACTGCCACCGAGGTATGGCGCTCGAGCCTGGATACCAACGACCTGCTCAAGGCACCCAACCCCCTGTCGTTTGGTATTGAAGTCTCCACCGACAACTTTGGTAATCAAAAGATCACCTCCTACCCGCAGCTTAATCTGACCCCGGAAAAGAGCGTCAGTCTGTCGGTTGAACGCTTTAGACCCAAGGTCAAGTTCAAGGCTGGCGGAATGAACACCGCCCTCAGGCTGAGAGGAGACGGGATAAAGATGCAATTCAATCCGGTCGACAAAACCATCCCGCTGCAGATAGAGATCAAGGTGACCGACGACGAATCCTCCCTGCGCCTCGATTACCGTTTCTGATATTTTCCGGCAGCCGAATAGCAAAAGGCCGACAGGTTTCCCTGTCGGCCTTGGTATTTATCGTACGGGCAGAACTGCTACATCACGCCTTGGGCTCGAGTTTGGAGACCCAGTACTTGTTGTAAACATGCACGGTGATCTCTTCTCGATCGTGATAGAGCTGCTTGGCCTGGATCACGAACGCGTTGTCGATCTCCTTGAGCATCTCGCGCAACACCTCGATATTGTGTACCGATTCAGCATAACGCTTCTTCATCGGCAGCTTGAGGTTGAACATCGCCTCCTGGCAGTCGCCCTCACGGAACCAGTCCGCAATCATGTGAACGACCCGCGCCGGTTTATCGACCATGTCGCACACCAGCCAGTAGGTGTTCTTCTTGCTCGGACGCCAGACGAAACCGTCATCCCGGATATGCTTGACCTGACCGGTATCCATAAGGGATTGGGCCATCATGCCGTTGTCGACCGCCGTCACCATCATGCCACGACGCACCAGCTGATAGGTCCAGCCACCCGGGCAGGCGCCCAGATCCACCGCCTTCATACCTGAGCAGAGACGCACATCCCACTCTTCCCGCGGCACGAACACGTAAAACGCCTCCTCCAGCTTGAGGCTGGAGCGGCTCGGCGCATCGGCCGGGAAGCGCAGGCGCGGGATCCCCATGTGGAATCCGGAGTTGTTGAAGGAGTAGGAGTAACCCAGCAAGACATGATCATTGGCCATGAAGAAGGCATGGAACACCGGACGGTTCGGCGTCTCCTTCTTAGTCAGGATCTCGTTGCTGCGCAGCGTCTGACGCAGCGGCACGGTGAACTTGCGGCAGAAGGCCGACAGCTCTTTCGCTTCGTTGGTATCCGCGGTTTCGACCCGCAGATCACCGCAAATGGTGTAGTCACTCACCGCCTCAAGTATGGGGGAGATCCTGTCCGCGACATCCAGATCCTTCAGCTCATGGGTGACCACCAGCATCTGGCGGATAAAGATGAGCTCCCGGAACGGCAGCTTGCGAGCCAGCAGGTCCGCCTGCTCCTCGTCATACAGTTCGAAGATCACATAACCGCTGTCGTCCTTGACCCGGGCGAAACCGTAGCACTGCATGTTACCGGCACGCTCGGTGATCTCTGCAGCCGCCTCTTTCTCAAAACCGGGGCGACAATAAAGCAGCAGATTATTCATTTTTTCCTCCAAGACGACAGCCGGCCCAAATCAAAGCCGCCCATCCCAACATAAAACAGAGGCCACCGGCCGGGGTAATCCACCCCAGCCCCTTGCTGCCAAGCAGCACCATGGCGTAAATACTGCCGGAGAATCCGATGATCCCCAGCACAAAAGCGGTGCCAGCCAGCTGGATCACCTTGCTGCGCACACCACACCAGCCCAGAACCAGCAGGGCCAATGCGTGAAAAAACTGATATTGCACGGCGGTATTAAATGCCGCCAGACGCTCGGGCGTAATGCCGGTCGCCGCCAATCCATGGGCGCCATACGCCCCCAGCATGGTGGCCGTCAACCCGAAGAGACCGGCCAGTATCAGCCAATGTCGATGGATCTGCATCCTCACTCTCCCTCTCTCATCACAGCTAGCAATCAAACCAACCCTCTCGCGCTATCCGTGCCGGGCCACAAACTGGTTGATGGCCGCCGCTGCATGCTGCATATTCTCCTGCTCACTCACGCCACTGGCTTTACGCGGTTTGAAACCATGATCACCATCGGTCAACCAATGGACCGATACGGCGGGTGAGAAGGGGAAATCGGCCAGTTCGGCGCGACTACCGAAGGTGTCGCGCTCCCCCTGCAACAGCAGGGTTGGCACTGCAATATGCTTGAGTACCTCGCCTCGCCAGCTGTCGGGCTTGGCCGGAGGGTGGAAAGGATACCCGAGAATGAGCAATCCTGCAGCATTCATCTCACCCTCGCCTTCACGATAGAGTTCTGCCGCCATCCGCCCGCCCATCGACTTGCCCGCCAGGAACAGCCGTGGATGGGCAAACTCGCGGATCATGTCGCGCCAATGGGTTAGCAGCAAAGGTGCTCTGTCCGGCGGGCGGCGCTTGCCATCCTGTGCACGCTTTGTCATGTAGGGAAAGTTGAAGCGCACCACTTCGATGTCGGGGCCAGCCAGCAGGCGTGACAACTCGGCAAGAAAAACATGATCCATCCCTGCACCTGCCCCGTGGGCCAGCAAAATGCGAACGGGGGCATCAACAGCCCCCTCGCGGATCACATCAGGCATCGGCGAGCCTTGCCCTGCGACGCGCCTCTTCCTGCTCCACCAGCTCCAGCATCCAGTCGCGGAAGGCAACGATCTTGCCCTGATCCGACTGTTGCTCCTGGCACACCAGATAGAAGGCATTTTTGCTCACCAGCACCTGCTCGAACGGGCAGATAAGGCGACCGGCCTCAATCTCGGGTTGTGCCAGCACGCTGTGGCCAAGCGCCACCCCCTGGCCGTGGATCGCCGCCTGGATCACCATGGTAGAGTGGCTGAAGATGGGCCCCTGATTGACGTTGGGCGCATCGATGTCGAGCTGGCGGAACCAGGCCTTCCAGTCGCGGCGGGAGGTATCGTGCAGCAGGGTATGAAGAGTCAAATCTTGCGGCGTACGCAGCGGTTTGGGCCCGGTCAGCAGCAAGGGGGAACAGACCGGGATCAGGTATTCGGTATGCAGCTTGTCCGAGCGCAGACCCGGCCAGTTGCCGCGGCCGTAGTAGATGGCCACATCCACATCGTCGGTGAGCGACCCTTCATCGAGATCGACCGCCTTGATCCGCACGTCGATGTCAGGGTGGCGCTCGCTGAACTTGACCAGCCGCGGCACCAACCACTGGATGGCGAAACTCGGCTGCAGGCTGACGGTCAGCGCCCCTTTGGCGCTGCGTGCCAGCAGCTTGTCGGTCGCTTCCGAGATGGAGGCAAAGATATCCTTGATATCGAGGAAGTAGCCCTGCCCCTCTTCGGTCAGCAACAAGGAGCGATTTTTGCGGCGGAACAGCTTGATGCCAAGATACTCCTCCAGCGCCTTGATCTGGTGACTGATGGCAGCCTGAGTCACAAACAACTCTTCTGCTGCGCGGGTAAAGCTTAAGTGACGAGCCGCTGCTTCAAACGCCTTGAGGGCATTGAGCGGAGGTAAACGACGAGACATGACACCAGCCAACGATGAGTTTTTCTAATGGGGCGCATTATAATTTGTCGGTTGCGGGTCGACCAGTGAATAAACATAATTCGCCCAGCAATAAGTCGTCATATGGCTCACATTTTCTACTACGTGTTGGTTTACATGTGTTTTTAGTGAGTCTTTCGACTGTGATTGTGGTGTTGTGTTTCTTCCTCTGCGGGAAGAGGGGCTCAAATCTCACCGGTTTGACCCAGTCTGTCATCTGAATGTGTTTGGCGCCTCCAGCTGGATGGCGCCTTTTTTCATCCCTTCTATACCTTGAACTGCCCCACCAGCTGCTGCTGTTTGTCAGCAAGAGCTGAGAGCTCGCGACCATTTTCGGCGGATGTCGCCGCCTCGGCCCGGATGGTGTGGCTCACATCACGAATGTTGCTGACGTTGCGGTTGATCTCGTCCGCCACCCGGCTCTGCTCATGCGCCGCCCGGGCAATCTGCTCGTTCATCTGATGGATGGTGGAGACCGACTGGATAATCTGCTCCAGCACCTGCACCGAGAGATCCACCTTGGCGAGGGTCTCGTCAGCCTGACCATGACCATCGCGGATCGCCTTGACCACGGCGCCGGTACCGGATTGCAGTTGGCTGATCAGAGTCTGGATCTCGACGATGGCATTCTGGGTGCGACCGGCCAGATTGCGCACCTCATCGGCCACCACGGCAAAGCCACGGCCCTGCTCACCGGCCCGCGCCGCTTCAATAGCCGCATTCAGTGCCAGCAAGTTGGTCTGCTCGGCAATTCCCTGAATCACGGTGAGAATATCGTTGATGTTGTCGCTGTTGGCCGAGAGCCGCTCCACCACCGGCTGGGCATCGTTGATGATGGTCATCAGCTTGCGCATCGCCTCCTGGGTGTCGGCCACCACATATTTGCCCTCTTGCGCCGCGGCATCGGTGGTATTGGCGGCTGCAACGGCAGAACTGGCATTGCCGGAGACCTGCATCGCCGTGGCGCTCAGCTCTTCAAACGCCGTCGCCACCAGATCGATCTCCTGATACTGGGCCTGCATGCCGCTGCTGGTGCGCTCGGCCACCTGCGCCGCCCGCTCGGCACTGTTGCGGGTGCCGGCGACGGTATCAATCACCTGACTGATGGTCGATTGCAACTTGTTGAGGAAGCTGTTGAACCACTTGGCCAGCTCGCCAATCTCGTCTTGTCGCTGGATCTCGATGCGCTGGGTCAAATCCCCCTCGCCGCTGGCGATATCCTTGAGGCGAGCAACCACGGCGCGAATGGGCGCCACGATCTGGCGCGCCATCCACCAGATAAAGCTCAGGGCCACCAGCGAGATCAGCACCCCGATCGACAGTTGCGAGACCACGCTGCGATTGGCTTCACTGGCCAGGTCATCCTGCAGTTGCTGGGCAGAGGCCAGCACCACGGCTCGGGGCAATTCGATATAGATGCCCCACTTGCGATCGGTACCACGCATGGTCACGGGGACAAAGGTTTGCAGTATGGAGCCGTCGCTGCTCCAGCGGCTCAGCTCCTGCCCTTGGTTGAGCCACCCTTTCAGGTCAGCAGCCAGCGCCTGATACTTCTGATCCAGCTCCCGCCCCAGGGTCACATCAAACTCATCGGCCCCCGCCACGCGCCCCTCATGACTGACCAGCAAGATTTTGCCTTTGCCGTCATAGAGCTCCTTGTCCATGGTGCTAACCAGATCCTGCAAGGTGGTCAGGGAGATATCGACACCAGCCATCCCCAGCAAGGTACCCTGCTCCAGCAAGGGCACAGAGACGGAGGTGATCAAGACTTTCTTGCCCCCGACATCGTCCAGATAGGGTTCCAGCAGGCAGAGGGCACGGGTGCGAATACTGCAGCGATACCACTCGTTTTCAACACCACCGGCAGCGGTCGGGCTGTCGTCAGCCAGCACATCTTCGTTCTGCACCTCGGGCACCAGCTTGCCGTTATCATAGGCCCAATAACTGGAGAAGCGCCCCTTGTCGTTGGCACCGAGCGCGGTCGAGCCCTCATAGTTACTGTCTTCCCCATCCAGCTGATCGGGTTCGAACACCGTATAGACGCCGAGCAAATTGGTCGATGAAGCGGCGGCATCGTGCAGTTGCTGATTGATGGCGCTGCGCAGCGCCTCTGACGGGACAAAGTTCTCAGCCGCATTCTTGCGCTGGAACAGCACGCTCTCCGCCAGCAGACTGGCACGAAAATAGGCTTCATCGAGATAGCTGGTCACCTTGGCCGCCTGCTCCGAGCCCATCGCCTTCATCCAGTTTTCGGCTGACTGCTGCGCCTCGTGCAGGGTGGCTTGCCGCACCTGCATTTGCATCTTGTTCGCGTTGTAAATCGAAGAGGCAACCAGGGCGGCAGCGGTGACCAACAGACAGCAACCGGCGATCAAGGTAATCCGACCCTGGACAGAAAGAGCGCTCATGCCAATATTCCTACTTCATGCAGATATGGATAGATTATCGACTTTATAAACAAAAACTTAACTCTCTCACAGCAAATCCAGCGAGAGTTGATTAACTTCACCCTCTTTTGGCAAACCCACCACCAAGCCAAGCAGGCGCACCGAACGCCCTTGCGCCCGCTGCAGCCCCTCTTTGAGCAGGGGAACGAACAGGGCTGGCTGATAGCCACCCTGACTGCGATAGACGGTGGTCTGGTGGAAGTCGGCAAACTTGAGTTTAATTCCCTGCCCCATCACCTGCCCGGCAGGACACGCCAGTTGAAATCGCCGCTCCAGCTCCGGCAACAGTTGTTGCAATACCGTCAGGCAGGCGGCTTCGTCACAAACATCGCTCGCCAGCGTGGTCTCCACCCCGATGGTTTTGCGGATCCGGTGCGCCTGCACCGGCTGTTCATCCAGCCCCCAGATCCGGGTCGCCAGCATCTCCCCCAGCTTGCCAAAACGACTGCACAGCTCTTGTGCCGACAAAGCCCGCGCATGCTCGCAGGTGTAGAGCCCCTGCGCCTCCAGCCGCTCGGCGGTCTTGCGCCCCACCCCGGGCAGTTTGCCAAGGGGCAACTGGCAGACAAATTCAGCCACTTCGTCGGGACGAATGACAAACAGACCATCAGGCTTGCGCTGCTCCGAGGCAAGCTTGGCGAGAAACTTGTTGGGTGCCACTCCGGCCGAGGCGGTCAATCCCAGTTCGGAGACGATGGCTTGCCGGATCTCTTGCGCCATCAGGGTGGCGCTGCCGCCACAACAGCGACTGTGGGTCACGTCGAGGTAAGCCTCATCCAGCGACAGCGGTTCAACCTGATCGGTATAGCGCAGGAAAATGGCTCTGAGCTGACGGGAGATATCCTTGTACACCGCCATTCGCCCCGGGATCAGTACCAGCGGCGGGCAGAGTTTTTTCGCCAGTGCGCTCGGCCTGGCCGAGCGCCCACCGAACCGGCGCGCCACATAGTTGCAGGTCGAGATGACGCCGCGCCGCTCGGAGGCCCCACCGATGGCGAGCGGCACCTCCCGCAACGCCGGATTGTCCCGCATCTCCACCGCGGCAAAAAAGCAGTCCATGTCGATATGGATGATCTTGCGCATACCACTGTATAAATAAACAGACACGGCATCATCTTACCCCAAGGATAACCGCAGCTCTATCTCTCTCGTTGCAGCTAAAATAGTAGACTCCAAGGAGACCTTTACTACCACAATGACAAGGAGCGTTCGGGATGAAATATCTTTGGCTGGGACTCTGTTTGCTGCCGTTGACCGGCATCGGCAAGAACAACCCGACGGCAGAGTGCCGCTGGCTGTACGACCGGATTGAGATACTGGAACAGGCCATCAAGAAAGGGGACACACTCGGCACTGAACAGGAGTTGGCACGCTGGAAAACGGAGTACAACAAAAAACAGTGCTCAGAGTACGACTACTGAGTCGGGCAATATGGCGTGACTGACAACGGCAGATAACAAACGGGCCCCGATCAAAATGACCGGGGCCCGTTTTTCAATGCATGGCCAGCTTGATTCGCCCGCAGAGTGAGCTCAAGGCAGCACCATAGGGCCAGCGACGGCGGCAGCCACCTCATCCCCGCGCAGCACCCGAACCAGTTCGAGCGCAAACTCGATGGCGCTGCCCGGCCCCTGACTGGTGATAAGGCGATGAACCTCATCCCTGACTACCCGCTCATCTGACAACTGCGATATCGGTAGTCGAGACTTAAAACCGGGATGACAGGTGACGATGGCATCACCCAGCAGAGCGTGATGTTGCAACACCACCACTGGGGCAGCGCAGATGGCTGCGCGCCAGCGACCAAGGATGGCCTGCTCTTTGAGCAGATCGATGGCCAGCGGGGTATCGCGGATCACTTCACTGCCGGGCAAGCCGCCAGGTACCACGATGGCTTCAAAGTCCCGGCGGGTCAGCTCGTCGATATGACAATCGGCCACCAGCTGTACCCCGCGTGACGCTTTCACCTGCCGCGATCCGGCGGGGCAGCAAGAAGCCAGCACCACCTCGATGCTGGCTCGCACCAGGGTATCGACAATGGCGACCGTCTCTATCTCTTCCGACCCGGGGGCCACCAGCACCAGTACACTCACGTTCGCCTCCTTGCTGCTTGCTCTGCCATGTAACGTATCAGGCGACCTGACTCTTCTCTTTGATCGCCTGATAGAGGCCCTGATTGACCGGTACGGCGATGCCATGTCGGGCAGCCTTGGCCAACAGAAAACCGGTGATGGCCTCAATCTCGGTCTCGCGTCCCAGCTCCATATCCTGATGCATGGAGGAGTAATTGTCAGCGGTCAGCTCCACCACTGTCAGCACCCGACGCTGCAACTCCTCTGCCGTGGTCGCAATCCCTTCGGCGCACATCACATCCGCCACTTCCACGCAGATCTGCTGCAGGGCATCGGCAAAACGGGGACCCGCCAGCTCGCCATTTTTCAGCTTGTAGAGGGCCGTCAGGGGATTGATGGCACAGTTGATGGCCAGCTTTTGCCACTGGCGCGTCAATACCTGTTCATCCCAACCAGCCTGACCCAGTGCCAGCGCCAGCTCGTCCGCGAGCGCGGCGTGGGCCTTGGCGGCATCGTTGATCGGGCCAAGCCAGGTTTCACCCTTGCCAGTATGACGGAAGACAAAATGGCCGCACTGCATGGCGCCATGGCTGGTGACACCGGCAATCACCGGATTGTGCGGGAACATCTCGACCACCTGCTCGGCAATCCCCATCCCGTTGTGCAGCAGCACGATCGGCACACCGGCATCGAGCTTACCCACCAGCGGCGTCAGTGCGGCAATCACCTGACTGGCCTTGGTCATCACCAGCAGACGCTGGATCTTGCCGGGGTTGCTGACAAATCCGCGCTCGATATTGAGCAGCTGAACATGCCCCTCCAGCGAGGTGAAATCGATCCCCGGATGGAGCGTGGACTTATGGTGTTCGCGCAACAAGACACGGGTGGATTGACCGCTCTGGGTCAGCAGGGAGGCAAAAACGCCGCCGAGGGCGCCACAACCCAACAGGGACCACTTCGGGGGAACAGGTGGAATAACGGGCTGTCGGGCATTTTTTAATCCGCTTGGCATGGTGTGACTCTGTCAGGGTAAGGGTTGCAATCCTCTCAACCTGTTACCGGGGATAAGTGAAGATGTCGCTGACGGACACTAACGGGTCCGTCCATCCTGTGCGCAGGGGATTCTAGCAGAGCAACCCCATCAAAATCAGCAAATTTGCCCGTTTTCTGGTAGATTTGCCCCCCGATAACGCAACATGAGGAGCTCCGGCTATGCCGTCATTCGATATTGTCTCTGAAGTCAAAATGAACGAGGTGTTGAACGCAGTCGACAACGCCAATCGTGAACTGGCCACCCGTTTCGATTTTCGTGGGGTAGAAGCCAGCTTCGAGTTGAACAAGGAAGAGGTAAAACTGGAAGCCGATGCCGATTTCCAGCTCAAGCAGATGGTCGAAATGCTGCGCGCAGCCCTGCTCAAGCGCAACATCGAAAACAGCTCCATGGAAGTGGGTGACTCGGTTCACTCCGGCAAGCGCTTCCATCTGACCGTCAAGTTCAAACAGGGGATCGAGAAAGAGATCGCCAAGAAGCTGGTCAAGCTGATCAAGGACTCCAAGATCAAGGTGCAGGTCGCCATCCAGGGTGATGAAGTACGTGTCACCGGCAAGAAGCGTGACGATCTGCAAGAGACCATGGCACTGGTCCGTGGCGCCGAACTGGGTCAACCGATGCAGTTCCAGAACTTCCGCGACTGATTTATCCACTCAGCCGTGGCGACTTGATGACTCGCGCCACGCTATCAATCGCGGCAAATAAAAAACCGGAGCCAAGGCTCCGGTTTTTTTGTACCCCAAGTTTTATTAGAACTTGTAGGTAACAGAGAAGTAGTGGCCGAAACCGGTAGACTTGAACGCGTCAGAGTTGTCGATACCGTAGATTTCGTTGAAGTACTTCAGACCGTAGCCAACGGCATAACGGTCGGAATGCCAGTAGATACCGTGGAAGGTTCCCAGACCATCAGAATGACTGGTTTCTTTCATGCCCCAGGTGTAATCCAGATAACCTTGGTAAGAGACGAAGCTGCCATTGGAGAAGGTATAGAAAGGTTTGAACCAGTTCATGGAGAACTGTTGGCCGTTCCAGCCTTCGCCTTGACCACTGAAGGTTTCGTTAGCATGACGCTTGTACAGGTTCATACCAACTTTGCCAAACCACGGCACCATAACGTCAGCACCCAGACCTACAAATGCATCATTCAGGCCTTGTACACCACCGATGTTAAACAGGGTGGCAACGTAAACTTCTTGCACCGGACCAAAAGAGAGGTCTTGGCCAGTCAATGCATCCAGAGATACACGCGGAGCAAACTTCATGAAGAGGTTTTCTTGCTTGTGCTTGTCGCTGTGCTTGGAGTCAAAAATATCGAAGTAATCGACGTAACCATACAGGTCAAAAATGCCTGAACGACCACCAAACTCCATCTCGAAATAAGTATCGTTGTAACCATCCGGACCATGGGGCTTCTGATCGATGGTGTGCATGATATTGAACTGCATCCACTTGTAGTCATTCTTGTGGATATCACCGCTGTAGTCAGCAGCGAAGGCCGGGGTAGCGGCAGCAGCCAGCAGACCGGCAGCGATCAGAGTCTTGGTAAATTTGGCCATTTTATTGGTCTCTTGTGCGTTAGTTGAGGTTTTCCGTAGCCTGCCCACAAGGAGCGAGAGGGATTCTAATCAAATAAAATTGGGGGTGAAACAACTTCTCGGGAACTTTATCCGGAAGTGTGAATCTAATCACCCCCGACTCTACGCAAACGCTTGCTATTTGTCAGCCGTTGAGAGCAACTCACTCCCTTTTCTGGCGACAAGCACAATCAACAACAACACGGGCAAGCCCAATAAACTGGTTCCGACAAAGAAGGCACTGTAGCCAATCTGCTCCACAACCTGCCCGGAAAAACCGGCCAGCAACTTGGGTAGCAACAACATCACCGAGCTGAACAGGGCGTATTGAGTGGCCGAAAACGCCACATTGGTGAGGCTGGAGAGATAGGTCACGAAGGCCGCGGTAGCGATACCGGCGCTGAGGTTATCCAGCGAGATAATCAGCGTCAGCAGTTCCAGATTGTGACCAACCTGATTGAGCAGGGCAAACAACAGGTTGGTGCTGGCGGTGAGCAGCGCACCCAAGAACAGGATGCGCAGCGTGCCGAAGCGCATCACCAGCACGCCCCCCAGCGCCGCCCCCACTAACGTCATGATGACGCCAAACACCTTGGTAATAGTCGCAACCTCGGTCTTGCTGAACTGCATATCCACATAGAAGCTGTTGGACATTACCCCCATCACCACATCGGCAACCCGATAGCAGGCGATCAGAGCCAGGATCAGCAGCGCCGAGCTGCCATAGCGACGAAAGAAATCGGCAAACGGACACCAGACCGCCTCATAGCCCCAGGCCCCCGCACTCGCCAGCAGTGCAGGCCACCCTTTTTCCAGAAGCTGCGCCTTGCGTTCGGCCTGTTGTTTGCCCTGCTCGGCCAGATCGATATCCGGCTCGTGGCAAAACAGCGTGGTGATGACCCCGAGTGACATCAGACCCGCCATCACCAGATAGGTAATCTGCCAGCCACGATAGTCATAGCCGCTGTTGCTGCCAAACCACGCCGCCAGCGCCAGCGCACCGGCTCCCGCCATGATCATCGCCAGTCGGTAACCAGTCATATAGGAGGCAGCCATCGCCGCCTGCAGCCGCTCGGGGGCGGATTCGATGCGATAGGCGTCGATGACGATATCCTGCGTGGCCGAGGCAAAGGCCACCAGCAGGGCAAACATCGCCAGCTGGGCCAGCTCGGTCTTGGGATCGCAGAACGCCATGCCGACCAGCGCAGCGGCAATCAGCAACTGGGAGAAGAACATCCAGCTACGGCGACGCCCCAGCAGCGTGGAGAGCAACGGCAGCGGCATGCGATCCACCAGCGGCGACCACAGCCATTTAAAGCCATAGGCGAGCGCCACCCAGCTCATATAGCCGATATCGGTCAGGCTGACATCGGCCTCGCGCAACCAGAATGAGAGGGTACCGAACACCAGCAGCAGCGGCAGACCCGATGAAAAACCCATGGCAAAGAGAATAAACACCCGAAATTCGAGATAGACGGCGAGGGACTCTCTCCAGCTTGGTTTGCGGATCATGTTCAACTACCTGACGACTTTGGAAAAGTGCGTCATTTTGGCAGGTTGATGGCAGATAGCCAAGGCGAGCAAAGAGATAGGCAAAAGAAGCCCGGATAGAGAAAAGGCCCATCCCGAACGGGATGAGCCTTGTATTGTGGCCTGACGAGGCGAGGTGACGAACCGCGTCCGGCGAGAGTTACTTGCCCGCTTTCTTGTCGACTTTCTTGTCTGCCGGAGTGTCTGCCAGCAAGACCACCTTCTTCAGAATGATGGGACTGGTCGGCACATCGTTGGCACGCAAAATGGGGCTGTAACCGGTCTGTACCTGAGCCAGTTTGTCCAGCACCTCCATCCCCTGAACCACCTGACCGAACACGGTATAACCCGCGGCGCCACCGGCGTTGAGGTTATTGTTGTCGACCAGATTGAAGTAGAACTGGCGAGTAGCGCTGTCGACCGCCTGGGTGCGGGCCATGGCGATGGAGCCACGCTTGTTGGGCAGACCGCCGCGCGACTCGTTGACCACAGGCTCATAAGTCGGCAGTTGCTGGAACTGCTGGTTGTAGCCCCCACCCTGCACCACGAAATCCTGGATCACCCGGTGGAAGATGCTGCCGTCATAGCTGCCATCAGCCACGTAGCGCAGGAAGTTCTTCACCGTCTGGGGCGCCTGCTTGGACGCCAGTTCCACCACGATATTGCCGTGGTTGGTCTCCATTCTGACTTTCGGGCCCGCGAACGCCAGCGGGGCGATCAGCATGGCCAGCAACCAGAGTTTTTTCATCATCAGACCCCTGCACCGTTCGGTTGACCTTTCAGGTAACCACGCAGCGCATCATCCGCCATGATCTGCTGCAGCACGCTACCCAGTTGCAGGTTCAGTGTAGACTCCAGATCGGCCATGCTTGGCTCGCTCGGGCTCTCCTTGCTGGAGGACATGTTGAACTGCTTGGTCAGACGGTTGCCCTGGAAATCGGCGATCACCTGCAGGCTGACGCGGGATTTGGTGACATAGGTAAAGGTCTTCTCTTCCACATTGACTGCGGCGTTGGAGATCACCAGCGTCAGGTTGGTGGTGCCACTGTTGCCCACTTCCAGACCCTGGCTGCGCAGCCCTTCGGCCAGCCGCTCGGCCATCAGCAGGTTGAGCGGACGCTCACTGTTGACCAGCACGGGGGCTTTCTCTTTATGTTTGATGGAGAAGACGTAGGCAGCCTCACGCTTGTCTACCCCTTCCATGGTGATGCGATTGCCAGAGTAGTATTGCTGGTTGGCGGGGATCACCTGCGGATTGAGCAGCGCCGTCTCCGGCCAATGAGTGGCACACCCGCCCAGCATCAGGGCGGCCAGCAGCAAGAGTGACTTTTTCATCATGGTTTCCTTTGGCTTTAGCGTTTAATGGCTTTCAAAATAACGAATTTGCTGTTCGACGCAACGACTTGTGCGTTGGCAAACAAGCGCTTGAGTTTGTTGTGATAGTCCAGATGACGGTTGCCTACTATCCAGAGTTCACCCCCCTGAGGCAACACCCGGTGCGCATCGCTGAACATCTGCCAGGCGATATGATCGGTGATCGCCTGCAGCTGATGGAAAGGAGGGTTGCAGAGGATCCGATCCGCCGAGCCGACCGCCACCCCGTCGAGACAGTTATTGACCATAAAGCGAGCGCGCGGCAGTGCATCGGGCAGATTGTGCTCGACGTTGAGCTGTGCCGAGGCGACCGCCATATAGGATTCATCGATAAAGGTCACCTCCACCTCGCTGTCTTTGGCAAGCAGCGACAACCCCAGCACCCCGTTGCCACAGCCCAGATCGATCACCTTGCGGGCGCTATGTATCGGTAAATTGTCCAGCATAAAGCGGGCACCGATATCGAGACTGGTGCGCGAGAAGACATTGGCATGGTTGTGGATGAGCATACCACTCCCCTCCAGCGGCCACACGGTCGGGAAAGGATTGGTCAGCGCGGGACGTTCTGCCTGCGGCTCGCAGTGAATGAGGCGCGCCTTTTTCCAGGCCAGCGAGGTACGGGTAGGCCCCAGATACTTCTCGAACAACTTGAGGGTGGAGGTATGAATATCCTTCGCCTTGCCGGCAGCGATAACGCGGGTTGCCGGTGTCACCACCGCACGCAATGCCAGCAGTTGCTGCTCCAATAGAGCCTGATATTTGGAGACCTTGATCACCACAAGTGCTGGGGCATCGGGCAGCGGCGCCAGCGCATCCTGCAAGCGGATACCACCCGCATCCAGTCCGTTTTCGGCCAAATTGGCCAGGGTCCCACGCTCACTGATGTAGGAGTCGGTGACGCAGCAGGGGGAGTGCGGATGCAGATAGGCGGCCAGCGCGCCAAAGCCATCATTCATGATGATGACGGGGCCCGCCTGCTCGAGGGGAGACTCCGCCAGGGTATTGATCAGGTATTCGTCAGCCGCATCCCAGGCTTGCAGGGTCTCCTGACTCTGGCGCGGATAGCGGTGGAGCGTGAGCTGGCAATGGGGAGTGTCGAGAAGGGTTTGCATAGGAAGAGTCCAACCTCGGCTTGATTCGTGTATACAGGCGCCAGGGGCGACGCAAAGTGGCGCTATTCTAGCGAGGAGCAGGAATTTCACCAGTTCGATGCGCATCAAGGGAGCAACTGACGGGTGATTTCCCTCTTACGGGGGCTTATTCCATCCCGCGACTGCCGATAGAATGGCCCGACATTCACTCTGGAAGCCGATCCGATGACCATCCAACAACTGATTGAAGCCAAACTGAGCGCCGCCCTCTCCCCCACCGTGCTGGAGGTGATCAACGAGAGCCACATGCACCGTGTGGAACCGGGATCTGAGAGCCACTTCAAGGTGGTGATCGTCAGCGAGCAATTTGCAGGGCAGCGGCTGCTGGCCCGTCATCGTCAGGTCAATGCGGTGCTGGCCGACGAGCTGGCCGGTGCCGTTCATGCACTGGCGCTGCATACCTACACCGAGAGCGAGTGGCAGGAAAAAGGCCACGCCCCGCGCACCCCGAGCTGCGTTGGCAAACCGTCGCTCTCCTGAGCCAGGCTGCGCCGCACCATTCCCATCGAGCATCCGCCAACAAAAATGAAACAAATTTTCCCCATTGCCCCCGAAAAGGCTACATCCAAGGGGGTATTTTTCAGCATCAAGGCTTTGAATTGATAGTTGAAACAACAGCAATTACCCCCATTGAGGTATCGAAATAAAAAAACCTTTAAAACCACGACTTACAAGGGGTTCTGGCATTATTCATTGCAGGTTAATTTTGTGATGGCACGGGGATTTTGCCCATTTGGCATGGCAGAAAATGCACCTTAAGTGGTAAACTCAAGCGCTTTTGAGTGAGCTTGCATGTTGAATAATTGTTGAGCCTGACCACCTGGCGCAACCACAACATCGACTCATTCAACCACCCGTCGTGATGTATTTCTCGGCGCTAACCAACCTCTCCCGTAACGGTAGTGCAAGTAAGTATGATTACAATCAAAAGAGGACTGGACATCCCCGTGCTGGGTGCGCCAGAGCAAGTAATCTACGATGGCCCCGCCATCACCCGTGTTGCGACACTGGGCGAGGAGTTTGTGGGGATGCGACCTACTATGTTCGTCAAAGTAGGTGATCGCGTCATCAAAGGTCAGGATCTTTTTGAAGACAAGAAGAATCCGGGCGTTAAATTCACAGCTCCTGCCACCGGTGTGGTTTCAGAGATCAACCGTGGTGCCAAACGCGTTCTCCAGTCAGTGGTCATCGACCTCGACGGTTCCGATGAACAGGTGACGTTTGAGCATTTTGCCTCTGCCGAGCTGGCCAAGCTCGAGCGCAGCAAGGTGCAAGAGATCCTGGTCGCATCAGGTCAGTGGACTGCGTTGCGTACCCGTCCGTTCAGCAAAGTCCCCGCGGTAGCGTCTGCCCCGCGCGCCATCTTTGTGACTGCAATGGACACCAACCCGCTGGCAGCCGATGCCGAGCTGATTATCAAGGAACAGCCGCAGGCCTTCCTCGATGGTCTGGCCGTATTGACCCGCCTGACCGACGGCGCCGTCTACGTCTGTAAAGGCGAAGGCAGTCTGCCCCACTCTCCGCTGGCTCAGGTCAAGGAAGAGATCTTCGTTGGTCCGCACCCTGCCGGTCTGCCGGGTACCCATATCCACTTCTTGGATCCGGTCAGCAGCACCAAGGTGCAGTGGCACATCAACTATCAGGATGTGATCGCATTCGGCAAGCTGTTCACCACCGGTCAGATCTTCACTGACAAGGTGATCGCGCTGGCTGGCCCGAACGTGCTCAAGCCGCGTCTGCTGCGTACCCGTCTGGGCGCCTGCATCAGCCAACTCACCAACAATGAGCTGCGTGCCGACGAAAACCGTATCATCTCCGGTTCTATCCTGAGTGGTGCCAAAGCCGAAGGGGTTCACGACTACCTGGGCCGCTACCACAATCAGGTTTGCGTGCTGGGTGAAGGTCGCGAGAAAGAGTTCCTGGGCTGGATCAACCCCAGCGCCAACAAGTTCTCTATCACCCGGACCACCCTCTCTCATCTGATGAAGGGCAAGCTGATCAACTTCACCACCACTACCAACGGTAGTGACCGTTCCATGGTGCCTATCGGCAACTATGAGCGGGTGATGCCACTCGACATCCTGCCGACCCTGCTGCTGCGGGACATGGTCTCCGGCGATACCGACGGTGCGCAAGCACTGGGCTGCCTGGAGCTGGATGAGGAAGATTTGGCGCTCTGTACCTTTGTCTGCCCCGGCAAGACAGAGTACGGCCCGATCTTGCGTGAGTGCCTGACCAAGATTGAACTGGAAGGTTAAGCGATGAGTTTCAAGCAACTTCTTGAAAATATGGAACACCACTTCGAACCGGGTGGAAAGTACGCCAAGTACTATGCCCTGTTCGAAGCGGCGTACACCCTGTTCTATACCCCGGGTAGCGTTACCCGCAACGCCTCCCACGTTCGTGATGCGCTCGATCTGAAGCGCATGATGATCATGGTGTGGCTGGCTGTGTTCCCGGCCATGTTCTGGGGCATGTACAACGTTGGTAACCAGGCGATTGCCGCCATTGCCCACATGGGCTCGGCTGCTGGTGCCAGCAGCTGGCAATATGCCCTGGCGACCATGCTGGGCGCCTCCCTCGATCCGGCTGTTGCCGGTATCGGCAGCAAGATGCTGATCGGCGCCACCCACTTCTTCCCGATCTACCTGACCGCGTTCCTGGTCGGTGGCTTCTGGGAAGTGCTGTTCGCCATGGTGCGCAAACATGAGATCAACGAAGGCTTCTTCGTGACCTCCATCCTGTTTGCCCTGATCGTGCCGCCCGAGCTGCCCCTGTGGCAAGCTGCGCTGGGTATCACCTTCGGTGTGGTGATGGCCAAAGAGGTGTTCGGTGGTACCGGCAAGAACTTCCTGAACCCGGCGCTCGCTGGTCGTGCGTTCCTGTTCTTCGCCTACCCGGGCCAGATCTCCGGTGACGCCGTGTGGGTTGCCGTTGACGGCTTCTCCGGCGCGACTGCCCTGAGCCAGTGGGCCCAAGGCGGCCAGATGTCGCTGATCAACGGTGCAACCGGTCAGGCTATCAGCTGGATGGACGCTTTCCTGGGTAACCTGCCGGGTTCCATCGGTGAAGTCTCTACCCTGATGATCCTGCTGGGTGCCGCCATGATCGTCTACATGCGTATCGCCTCCTGGCGCATCATCGCCGGCGTGATGATCGGTATGATCGCCACCTCCCTGCTGTTCAACGTCATCGGTTCCGATACCAACCCCATGTTCAACATGCCGTGGCACTGGCATCTGGTACTGGGTGGCTTCGCCTTCGGTATGGCCTTCATGGCGACCGACCCTGTCTCCGCCGCCTTTACCAACAAAGGCAAGTGGTGGTATGGCGCCCTGATCGGCGTAATGGTCGTGCTGGTTCGCGTGGTCAACCCTGCGTTCCCGGAAGGCATGATGCTGGCCATTCTGTTTGCGAACCTGTTTGCTCCCCTGTTTGACCACTTCGTCGCTCAGGCAAACATCAAGCGGAGGATTGCTCGTGGCGTTTAATAAAGATTCAACCCTCGGCACCGTCACCGTTGTCACCGGCCTCTGTCTGGCCTGTTCCATCGTGGTATCCGTTGCCGCTGTGGGCCTGCGTTCCACCCAGCAGGAAAACAAGGCGCTGGACAAGCAGAGCAACATTCTCGCCGTAGCCGGTGTGGATGTGAGCGAAGTGGCCAAGCGCGACCTGGCCAAACTGTATGGCGAGAAGATCGAAGCGCGTCTGGTGGATCTGGCGACCGGTGACTTTGTTGACGGCGATGCCGACAACTTCGACACCAAGCTGGCAGCCAAAGATCCGGCCCGCAGCATCCGTCTTGCCGCCGCTGACGACAAGGCCAGCCTGCGTCAGATCTCCAAGCAGATCCCGGTATTCTTCGCCAAGGATGCCGAAGGTAAGATCGACAGCATCATCCTGCCCATCTACGGTCAGGGTTTGTGGTCGACCATGTATGCCTTCGTCGCCGTCGCCGCTGATGGCCAGACCATCAAGGGCATCACCTACTATGACCACGGTGAAACCCCGGGTCTGGGTGGCGAGATCGAAAACCCGGCCTGGCAGGCTCTGTTCAAGGACAAGAAACTGTTCGACCAGAATGGCATGCCGGCGCTGCGCGTCATCAAGGGCCATGCTCCGGAAGGTTCCGAGCATGATATCGACGGCCTGTCCGGCGCTACCCTGACCGGTAACGGCGTACAGCACACCTTCGACTTCTGGATGGGTCCCAAGGGCTTCGGTCCTTTCCTGGCCAAGGTTCGTGCAGGAGAAATCAACAATGGCTGACAAGAGCGAAATGAAGAAGTTGCTGTTGACGCCTGTGCTGGGCAACAACCCCATCGCCTTGCAGGTGCTGGGTGTCTGTTCTGCACTGGCGGTTACCAGCCAGATGAAAACTGCGTTTGTAATGACCCTCGCGGTCATGGCGGTCACCGCCTTCTCAAACCTGTTCATCTCCCTGATCCGCAACCAGATCCCGAACAGCGTCCGGATCATCGTGCAGATGGCGATCATCGCCTCACTGGTTATCGTGGTTGACCAGGTGCTCAAGGCGTACGCCTATGACATCTCCAAGCAACTGTCGGTCTTCGTGGGTCTGATCATCACCAACTGTATCGTAATGGGCCGCGCTGAAGCGTACGCCATGAAGAGTGCCCCGCTGCCCTCCTTCCTGGATGGTATCGGCAATGGTCTGGGCTATGGCGCCATTCTGCTGAGCGTCGCGACCGTGCGTGAACTGCTGGGCTCCGGCACCTGGTTCGGCATCGAGCTGCTGCCGCTGGTGAATAACGGTGGCTGGTATGTGCCCAACGGCCTGCTGCTGCTGCCGCCGAGTGCATTCTTCATCATTGGTTTGATCATTTGGGGCGTGCGCACCAAGGATCCCAAGCAGGTGGAGGCGAAGGATTAAGGTATGGAACACTATCTGAGTCTGTTGATTAAATCGATCTTCATCGAAAACCTGGCACTCTCCTTCTTCCTGGGGATGTGTACCTTCTTGGCGGTGTCCAAGAAGGTAAAGACCTCCATGGGTCTGGGTATTGCCGTTATTGTGGTGCAGACCATCGCGGTTCCTGCCAACAACCTGATCTACAACTACGTGCTTAAAGATGGCGCTCTGGTATCCGGTCTGGATCTGAGCTTCCTGAGCTTCATCACCTTCATCGGTGTGATTGCAGCACTGGTACAGATCCTGGAGATGGCGCTGGACAAGTACTTCCCGGCACTCTACAACGCGCTGGGTATCTTCCTGCCGCTCATCACCGTGAACTGCGCCATCTTCGGTGGCGTCTCCTTCATGGTGCAGCGTGACTACAACTTCATGGAGTCTGTGGTCTACGGTGTGGGTTCAGGGGCAGGCTGGATGCTGGCGATCGTTGCGCTGGCTGGTATCCGCGAGAAGATGAAGTACTCCGATGTTCCACAAGGCCTGCGCGGTCTGGGCATCACCTTCATCACCGCCGGTCTGATGGCGCTGGGCTTCATGTCCTTCTCTGGTATCTCCCTGTAATCGGCTTTCCTGCAATCAGAAAGGAACGATAGATGGAAATTATTTTGGGTGTGGTCATGTTTACCGTGATCCTGCTGGCTCTGGTGGCAGTCATTCTGTTCGCCAAGTCCAAGCTGGTGACCGCGGGCGACGTGACAATCAGCATCAACGGTGACCCGGCCAAGGCTGTGACCAGCCCGGCCGGTGGCAAGCTGCTCGGCGTGCTGGCTGGCAGCGGTATCTTCGTCTCCTCCGCCTGTGGCGGCGGTGGCTCCTGCGGCCAGTGCAAGGTACGGGTGAAATCCGGTGGCGGCGACATTCTGCCGACCGAACTGGATCACATCAGCAAGGGCGAAGCCCGTCATGGCGAGCGTCTGGCCTGTCAGGTTACCGTTCGCTCCGACATGGATATCGAACTGCCGGAAGAGATCTTCGGGGTGAAGAAGTGGGAATGTACTGTTATCTCCAACGATAACAAGGCCACCTTCATCAAGGAGCTCAAGCTGCAGATCCCCGATGGCGAGAGCGTACCGTTCCGCGCCGGTGGTTATATCCAGATTGAAGCCCCGGCTCACCACGTGCACTACAAGAACTTCGATATTCCCGAGGAGTATCGCGGTGACTGGGATCGCTTCAAGATCTTTGAGCTGGAGTCCAAGGTCGATGAGCCAATCATCCGTGCCTACTCCATGGCCAACTATCCGGAAGAGTTCGGCATCATCATGCTGAACGTGCGTATCGCAACCCCGCCGCCGAGCAACTGGACTGCCCCTCCGGGACAGATGTCCTCCTACATCTTCAGCCTGAAGGCTGGCGACAAGGTGACTATCTCCGGTCCATTCGGTGAGTTCTTCGCCAAAGAGACCGATGCCGAAATGGTATTCATCGGTGGTGGTGCAGGTATGGCGCCGATGCGTTCCCATATCTTCGACCAGCTGCGTCGCCTGAACTCCAAGCGCAAGATGAGCTTCTGGTACGGTGCCCGTTCCAAGCGCGAAATGTTCTATGTCGAAGACTTTGACATGCTCGCCGCCGAGAACGAGAACTTCACCTGGAACGTCGCGCTGTCTGATCCGCAACCGGAAGACAACTGGGACGGCTACACCGGCTTCATCCACAACGTGCTCTACGAGAACTATCTCAAGAACCACGAAGCACCGGAAGATTGCGAGTTCTACATGTGTGGACCTCCGGTGATGAACGCTGCCGTCATCAACATGCTCAAAGACTTGGGCGTTGAAGACGAAAACATCCTGTTGGATGACTTCGGTGGTTAATCCATGCACAGTGTTGTAAAGACCTGGCTAGCCTTCGGGCTAGCCTTTTTCTTGACTGGGTGCGGTCAGGAGACGGTCCAATCCAAACCGGAGATCCACATCACCGGTAGCACCATGGGCACTTACTACTCCATCAAGGTGGCGGACAGCGCCATCAACGATCCGGCCAAGCTTCAAGCTGAGGTGGATGTCTTGCTGGAGCGGGTCAACGACCAGATGTCGACCTATCGCCCCGATTCCGAACTGTCGCGCTTCAACCAGAGCCGTGACAACAAACCGGTAGTGGTCTCCCGCGATACCGCACGGGTCGTCACAGAGGCCATTCACATTGGCCGTGAGAGCCAGGGGGCGCTGGACGTCACCGTTGGCCCCTTGGTCAATCTGTGGGGCTTTGGCCCGGACAAGAAGCCGACCAAGGTACCCTCCGACGAGCTAATCACCCAGACTCGCCAGAAGACCGGTCTGGGCAACCTGCACGTCATCACCTCGGTGGATGCCGATACCCTGCAAAAAGACATTCCGGATCTTTACGTCGATCTCTCTGCCATCGCCAAGGGCTTTGGTGTGGACAAGGTAGCCGAGTATCTGGAATCACTGGGTGCGCGTAACTATCTGGTGGAGATTGGCGGCGAGCTGCGGATCAATGGCGTCAACGGCAAGGGTCACCCCTGGCGCGTGGCCATCGAGAAGCCCACCGCAGGCACCGGCACGGTGCAAGAGGTGATCGTGCCCGGTGACAACGGGGTGGCCACCTCCGGCGATTACCGCAACTACTATGAACTGGATGGTCAGCGCTTCTCCCACACCATAGATCCGCGCAGCGGCAAACCGATCCAGCACCGTCTGGTATCGGTCACCGTGATCCACCCCTCCTGCATGACCGCAGACGGGCTGGCCACCGTGTTTATGGTGATGGGGACCGAGAAGAGCCTGGCCTATGCCAACGAGCGGGGTCTGGCGATCTTCGTGATCACCAAGACGGACAACGGCTTTGAAGAGGCTTACTCCGATGCCTTCAAGCCCTATCTGGTCAAGAAGTAAGAGGTAGAGATGCAGATTTTTCTGATCACCTTCGGGGTATTCATGCTGGTGATAGCCGCCATGGCTATCGGTTACATCTTCCAGAAGAAGACCATCTCCGGCTCCTGTGGCGGTCTGGGTAGCGTCGGCATCGAGAAAGAGTGCGATTGCCCGGAACCCTGCGACAACCGCAAGAAGAAGATGGCCAAGGAAGAGGCCCGCCGCAAGATGCTGGAAGAGAACCGCATCATCTGATGAGTCTGGTTTTTCGGTAAACAAAAGCGCGCTATCGGCGCGCTTTTTACTGGCCGTTATCTTGCGTTAACGGTCAGGGCTGACGTTCGATATAGAGGATCACTTCACCCAGATGGATACCGAACTTGCTGATCTCGGCACGATTGATCAGACGATCTTCGTCCAGCAGGTACATCCAGTCATCGAAGCTCACCCGCACCACCTCGCCATCCGGCAGCGCCAGATCAAGCTGATAACGCCAGTTGAGGGCAAACCCTTGGCTTTTACCCATCGCCTCCCCCACCACATCGGAAGCAGTACCGCGCCAGTGACCATCATCGCCCTTGCTCAGATACCAGGTACGGGTCTGCTGGCGGCCATCGTCAAAGTAGAACTGCTCGAACAACTCTCCCTTGCCATCCTTCCAACGACCCACCATCTCGACTCGAAAGCGACTGGTCACTTCGCCGCTGCGGTCGGTCACCAGGCCGTGAGCCACCAGTTTGCCGTTGAAGAAACGGGCGAGATCCCAGTTTGGCCCCTGCCCCCGATAGTCATCGAGAGTGGCACCACAGCCACTCAGCAGCAAAAAGGGGAGCAACAGCAACCAGCGGTATGCACGATAGAAGGACATCAGAGACTCCATGTTCAGGGTTGGCCACGCAGGCGGCGGGTCAGGGCAGGATCACGGCTGTTGTCAGCCAGCCAGATGGCGAGAAAAGCGGCCGAGAATTGTGGATCGGCCAGAGTCCCGAGGGACTTCTCCTGCCACCAGAAGTGGCCTGCCCCGCCCTTGTCGACATAGAAGGTGAGCTGGTCGCCCGCCTGTACATCGGGCCAGAGTGCTGCGAGCCGGCCGAGCCAGCGCTGACGCTCGGCGTCGGAGCCAAGACCGAGTCGCTGCCACTCGGCGGCAGTGGCGCTCAGCAGATCTTCCCGCTCGATGGATCTGGCATAGGTGAGGGTCAGGGCCTGCGGATAGTGCCCGGGCTGATAGCGCCCGCTCGCACTGTAGAGGGTGGCATCGTAGAGCTTGAACCAGAGCCAGTTCATCTCCCCCTGCCCGACCGGGCGTAGCTGCTGCCAGGGGGCGGCAGAAGCCTGCACTGCGGTTGTAGCCAAGAGTGTAAACGCCAGCAGTAGCGGGTTAATTCCACCCCATATGCCAGTGGTTGGGGTCTTCCAGTTCATGCCAGTCCATCTCCTGTTCCTGCAGGGTGTTGATATCCTGCATCACCACCTGCACCAGCTGCCCCTGCGCATCCCGCTGGCAGGCAACCACCAGATAGAAGCGATCAGTGAGCTCATGCTGGCTCTCTTTGGTCCATTTGGAAAAAAGCAACGAGTCGGTCGAAAAGGTGTTTGTCATGACTCCCCCTCCAGCTTGACCATTACCCACAGGAGTACGGGTAACCACCACATCCAGATCACTGCCAGCAGCGCCGAACTGATCCAAATGCCCCAGGGTAAGTGTACTGCCCCCATGGCAGCCCCCGCCACATAGGAGGAAGCACCGCCAAATACGCCAAACAGCGCCTGCTGCCAGCGAGGCAAGCGCAACAGCCAGCGCATACCGTGAGCTAGCGTCAGGGCAAAACCGAGCCAGAGCAGCACCAGCCAGAGGGGACAACCGGACGGGAATCGGAACAGGCCGAGCTGCCAGAGCAGGGCATCCAGCAGACAGCCGACGACCGCGATGGGGAGCAGCCGCCAGTCACGCTGGCGGCTGGGTGAGAAGATAAAGTGCAGCAGCAAGATTGCCAGCAGCGGGCCGGGCTGCTGCCACTTCACCGCCAGCAACCAGTAGAGGTTGAACCCCAGCAGGTGAGCCCACTGCCACATGGTCAGTGACCGCTTACTGGCACATCACCCGACCAGCCAGCGGGCCCCGGCTTGGCGGCCTCCAGCTGTACCAGACTGATGCTGCGCTCCCAGAATCCCCCCTCGCAATAGGCAAAGTAGAAGTGCCACAACCGGATGAAATCCTGGCTGTAACCGAGCTTGGGCAGCTCGGGCGCCAACGCCAGAAAACGCTCGCACCAGTGAGCCAGGGTGCGGGCATAGTGATGGCCGTGATCGTGCAACCGTACCAGCTGCATATCGGTCTCCCGCGCCAGCAACCCCGCCATCTGGGAGACGCTGGGCAGGCAGCCGCCGGGGAAGATGTAGCGCTGGATGAAATCGACCCCGCGTAGATACTGGGCGTGGCGCTGATCGGCGATGGTGATGGCCTGGATGAGCAGGCGGCCACCGGGCTTGAGCAGCCGCGACAACTGGCGGAAATAGTCGGGCAGGAAGGCGTGGCCTACCGCTTCGATCATCTCGATGGAGACCAGCTTGTCATAGGTGCCCTCCAGCTTGCGGTAATCCTCCAGCAGCAAGGTGATGCGATCCCCCAGCCCCTCCCGCGCAATCCACTCTTTTGCGTAGTCATGCTGGGCCCGGGAGATAGTCGTGGTGGTCACCCGGCAGCCATAGTGGCGGGCGGCATAGACAGCAAGGCCGCCCCAGCCGGTGCCGATCTCCAGCAGATGATCGTCAGGCCCTAACTCGAGCCGCTCGCAGATGGTGCGCAACTTGGCCTGTTGCCCCTCTTCGAGAGTGGCGTCGGCGCTCGGATAGATGGCGCTCGAGTACTGCATATGGCTGTCGAGAAAACCTTGATAGAGGGTATTGCCGAGATCGTAGTGGGCGGCGATGTTGGAGCGCGAACCGGTCAAGGTATTGCGGTTGAGCCAGTGGCGCATCTTGTTGAACGGGAAACTGAGCCAGCCGAGGCGCCGCTCGAGGGAGTCAAGCAGGGTCAGGTTGCGGGCCAGCAGCCGCACCAGCGCCACCGGATCCGGGCTGGTCCAGAGTCCCTCCACCCAGGTTTCTCCGGCGGCAATGCTGCCCCCCAGCAACAGGCGACGATAGAAGGCCGGATCCTGCACCACCAGTTCGGCATGCAGATCGGTGCCAGCGACGCCAAAGCTGTGGCGCTCACCGCCATCCCGCAGCAGCAGCTGGCCATGTTCGAGGCGACCCAGCAGATTGAGCAGCAGTTGTCTTGCCCCCTTGTCGATGAAAGAGGCAGAGAGGGTTGATTGAGCAAGTTCCATTAGCGGCTCTCCGGGTGGGTAAATATCGGGGTTCGTTTGATAAATAGACGCAGTGCCTGCCAGTAGATCCCGAGCAGCACCTTCATGGTCATCCATGGCCAGCGGGCCAGCAGGGCCACCAGCCCCTTGCGCGACAAGGGTTCGCGAGTGAGCGCCAGGGTTGCGTCAAACAGCTTGGCTTCACCGGATACGGGATGACTCTCGATATGGATCAGAGTCTCCTGCGCGGGCGGCCTGATCCGCCAGTGATAACGCATCGCCAGCCCCATAAAGGGGGAGACGTGAAAATCCTTGTCATGGGGCGCCAGCGCCGCCAGATCCAGCAGGTAGTAGTGACGCTCGTTCCAAGGGGTGTTCGACACCTCTGCCAGCAGATAGCGCGCCTCGCCCTGCCGGTAGCAGAAGTAGAAGTTGACCGGGCTGAAGTAGAATCCCAGACAGCGCACATTGCCGAGCAGCAGCACCCGCCCCTCGGGGTCGGCATCGCCACCCAGCTCGCTCACCTTCTGCCACACCGCCTGCTTGAGGCTTCCCTCACTCCCCTTGAGATAGTCATGGCGGTGAAACGAGAGCAACCCCGCTCGCTCCACCCCGAACCAGCGCCCCTGCTCGAGCTGCGGCAGCTCGTCGAGATCCAGCCCCAGCATAAAGAGGCTGTAGGAGAAGGCGTGAGCCCGCGGCGCAAAACGGCGGTGGCGTACCGAGCCCAGCCAGATGGCGCTGGTGACGCCAGCCAGTTCGTCTGTACGCTCATGTTCGGTGGCCACGGTGGCGCCGTTCATAGCTCGGCTCCGAAGCGCCTGGCGACATCCAGCGCGCTGCGTACCCCATCCTCGTGGAAGCCGTTGTACCAGTAGGCGCCACAGAAGTGGGTGTGCTGCTGGCCGCAGATCTCCGCGCGCCGCTGCTGGGCGGCGATGGAGGCCTGATTGAACACCGGATGGTGGTAGACGAAGCGGCGCAGCACCTTGCTCTCATCCACCTTGCCCTTGGGGTTGAGGCTGACGCAGAAGGGCTCCGGCGAGTTCACCCCCTGCAGGATATTCATGTTGTAGCTCACCAGCGGCCGCGCCTCGTCGTTGCCATCTAGCTGATAGTTCCAGCTGGCCCATGCCTTGCGGCGGGTGGGCAGGCAGCGAGCATCGGTATGGAGCCAGACATCGTTGGCCTGATAGGGCATGTCGCCGAGAATAGCCTGCTCCCGCTCGCCGGGATCCGCCAGCAGCGCCAACGCCTGATCGCTGTGGCAGGCGAAGATCACCTCGTCAAACCGCTCCTCGCCGTAACTGCTCTGAATCACCACGCCATCCGCGTCCCGCCGTACGCTCTGCACCGGACAGGCGAGGCGGATCTGCGACTGCCAACCCGCGGTAAGGGGGCCGATATATTCCCGCGAGCCACCCGGGATCACATACCACTGGGGGCGATTGGCCACATCCAGCAGGCCGTGGTTGGCAAAAAAGCGCAGGAAGAAGCCAAGGGGGAAGGCGCGCATATCGGCCAGGGTCGATGACCAGATCGCCGCTCCCATCGGCAAGATGTAGTGGCGGGCGAAGTAGTCGCTAAACTCCCCCGCCAGCAAAAAATCCCCCAGAGTCAGCTCGGGACCAGCCCCCTGATGTTGCCCATCCGCCAGCCAGGCCCGTGCCTCACGGTTGAACCGCAAAATCTCGGCGACAAAACCGTAGAAACGGGGACTCAGCAGATTGCTGCGCTGGGCAAACAGGGTGTCGAGGTTGTGGCCGTTGTACTCCAGCCCCTCCGGGCTCTTCACCGAGAAGCTCATCTCGGCCGGTTGCCGCGCCATGCCGATCCGTGCCAGCAACTTCAAGAAGTTGGGGTAGGTGCGATCGTTGAAGACGATAAAACCGGTGTCGATGGCATAGCTGCGGCCAGCCAGATCCACATCGACAGTGGCTGTATGCCCCCCCAAAGTCGGCGCCGCCTCGAACAGGGTGATGTCATGGAGTTTGTGGAGCAGAAAACCGGCGGTGAGCCCCGAGATCCCTGAACCGACGATGGCGATCTTTTTCTTCATGAATGGCTTCCTTTCGATACGAGTGCGCGGCCAAGGCGCAGCCAGAGCCCCACCGGCAGCGCACCAAGCAGGCGCAGCAACCAGATGAAACGGCGGGGAAAGTGGATCTGGTGACGACCAGCGGTCAGCCCGTCCATGATGGCGCGGGAGGCCTCTTCCACCGTCACCAGACAGGGCATGGGAAAATCATTTTTGGCAGTGAGCGGCGTCTGGACAAAACCGGGGCGGATCAGGGTCACCCCGATCCCTTTGCTGGCCAAATCGAGGCGCAAGGTATCCGCCAGATAGTCGAGGGCCGCCTTGGAGGCGCCATAGGCCTCTGCTCGCGGCAGCGGCAGCCAACTCACCGACGAGCTGACGATGGCCAGCCGTGACCCGGCCCCGAGCAACGGCAAGAAGGCGGCCAACGCATGGCCGGTGGCGGTCAGATTGGTCTCAATCACCCGGGCAAACAGCTCGCTGTCAAACCCCTCGCCGACATCCATGTACTCGCAGTTGCCTGCGTTGAGGATCAGCAGGTCGAGGGATGGCAACGTGGCAGCCACCCCACTCATTGCGGCCAGATCCCGGGCATCGAACTGCAGCGGCGTGACGCCATCCAGCCCCAGCGCCTGCAGCCGTTCACCATCGCGACCACAGCCCCACACCTGCCAGCCTGCCCGCCGGTAATCCAGCGCCAACTGGCGACCGATGCCGGAGGTCGCCCCGGTGATAAGCACCCGGCCGCTCATGCGCCAAGCCTCATCTTGATGGTGCGCACCACGGGCCCGAGCAGCGGCAACTGCTCGTAGAGCATTGCGCCCAGGTCAAAATAGTCCCGGTGCTGGCACACCTTGCCCGCCTCGTCGAATTCGAGGCGGGTGGCCCCCTCCACAGTCACCGGCTCACCACCACGCAATCTGGGATGAGAGAAGGTCATGGTCCAGCCGAGCCAGGCCTGCTGCCCTTGCTGCTGCTGACTGGTGATGACGAAACG
The DNA here is from genome assembly GCF_054052405.1 of Aeromonas aquatilis. Classification (NCBI taxonomy): domain Bacteria; kingdom Pseudomonadati; phylum Pseudomonadota; class Gammaproteobacteria; order Aeromonadales; family Aeromonadaceae; genus Aeromonas; species Aeromonas aquatilis. The sequence goes on from NZ_JBSTYP010000003.1 coordinate 111,447, forward strand.
GCAGTAGGCGAGGCGCTGATAGAGGACGGCAAAATAGTCGCCAAGGGCCGCCAGCCCCTCGATACGGTGGGCCGGATCGGTAAAGACCACCTGTTCGGCATAGACCTCGGGCAAGCGGTACAACTGCTGTTTGTCCAGTTGCTGATAGAGGCCAATAAAGCGGGCCAGTGGCTCGTTCATCCTATTTCTCCAGAGAGCGAAACATCTCGATGGCTCTCACCCGGGCTACGGCGTGATCCACCATGGGTGCCGGATAATCCTGTCGCCCCTTGAGTCGCAGCCAGTCGTGGGGCTGATGCACATAAGCGGCGGGAATATCGGCCAGTTCAGTTACCCAGGTACGGATAAACTCCCCTTGTGGATCAAATCGTTGCCCCTGAGTGGTGGGGTTGAAGACCCGAAAGTAGGGGGCTGCATCGGCGCCGGTACCCGCTGCCCACTGCCAGCCGCCGTTGTTGGCCGCCAGATCCCCGTCGATCAGTCTACTCATGAAGTAATCCTCCCCGAGCCGCCAGTGGATATGGAGATCCTTGGTGAGAAAGCTCGCCACTATCATCCGTAGCCGGTTGTGCATCCAGCCGGTGGTGTTGAGACAGCGCATCGCCGCATCGACGATGGGGTAGCCAGTGCGCCCCTCACACCAGGCGGCGAAGGCATCCGGATCCCAGCTCCACGGCAAGGCCGCCGTCTCGGGCTTGAAGGGACGATTCATGGAGAGGGTCGGGATCAGTACCAGCAGGTGGCGATAGAACTCGCGCCAGATGAGCTCATTGAGCCAGACAAAGCCGGGCTGGGCCTTGGACTGGGGCCGATAGCCGAGCCGCTGCTGGAGCGCCGAAACACACTGACGCGGACTGACGATGCCCGCCGCCAGATAGGGGGAAAGCACGGACGTGCCTGCAATGGCAGGAAAATCCCGGGTCTCCCCATAGTCGAGCACCGCCTGCTCCAGAAAAATGTTCAAACGACGCAGAGCTTCTGCCTCCCCCACTGGCCAGCGGGGATCCGCCGTCAGTTCGCCAAGGGCGGCATCGACGAAGTCCCGCTCGACCAGCGGCTGCCACGGCAAGGGCTCGCCACGGGACGCAGGAGCGCGATGAATGACAAACCCCTCTTCATCGAGGGCCTTGAGCCAAGCACGGCTGAAGGGGGTGAACACCTTGAACATATCCCCCGAGCCGGTCAGCACCCGCCCCGGCGGCAATACGCAACAGCCGTTGAGCCAGTGACAGCTCACTGCCTGCTCTGCCAGTGCGGCGCTGACGGCGTGATCGCGGCGCTGCTCATCGATCTCGATAGCCTGATTGGCGTAGAGCTGGGTCACCCCCAGCTCGCGGCAGAGGTCTGCCAAAGCAGCGGGCGCCTCGGCAAAGGTCTCCACTCGCCGCAGATGGAGCGGGATGCCGAGGGCCGCCAGCTCGCGGCCCAATTCATCGACCTGCGCCAACATAAAGCGCTGACGGATGGGGGCCATTTTGTGCTGCCGCCATTGGGTGGGGGAGATGATAAAGAGCGCGGCGACCGGTTCGTCACCGGCGCAGGCATGGCGTAGCGCGGGGTTGTCGGCAAGGCGTAGATCGTAGCGAAACCAGACCAGTTTCATGATTTTTTCCTCCCGCGTCCGCTGGTGCCAGCAGCATCTGGGGCATCCGCCATCAGCTCGGCAAGGCTCGCCTGCCAGCTGTGGGCTTTAAGCCACTCATCGTCGTAGAGGCGCCCCAGCTCACCAAACAGGCGCGTGCCGGCGGGCCAGCCGGCAGCCAGATCCTGCTTGCCAAGCCCAGCCCCCAGCAGCACCAGCCAAGGGGTAACGGCACGTCCTTCCAGCAAGCTGGCATGGCGGGGCTCCACCGCCCCCAGCAGTTGCACCTCATAACCCTGACCGATCAACTCGTAGGCGGCCCAGACCAGATCGAGGGGGCCGACTTGCCCCCAGCTCGCCAGCGTGATCGGCACGCCCTTCTCCTGCTCGATCAGGTGGCGGGCGAAGCGGGTATGGAGCCAGCCCAGCCACACCTGTTGCAGTAGCTCGCCATCGGGCCGCTCGCGCCACAGCCCCAGCAGCCGCTCCACCAGCGGTTGTAGTATCCGGCTGCGCACCAGCTCGAACGGGTAGCTCGCCAGCAAATCGTTGAGCTCAGCCTCCGCCTTGCGCTGGTTGAAGGCGAGTAACGCCTGACTGAACTGCTCCAGGGTCTGCTGCCAGTGATCGCTCACCGGCTCGGAATGGGGTTCGCTCAAGAGCCCCTTCACCTGCCCGATACTCACTCCCCGCTCCAGCCAGCTCAGGATCTCGCCGATCTGGCGGATATCCTGCTCGCTATAGAGGCGGTGGCCCTTTTCGGTGCGGGCCGGTTGCACCAGACCATAGCGGCGCTGCCAGGCTCGCAGGGTCACGGCGTTGACGCCGGTGAGGCGGGAGACCTCGCGAATGGGGTAGATCCCCTCATCAGCGAGATGAGCAACTTCTTGCGATAAATCAGACATACAACGTCCATCAAAAAGAGGGGTGAAGCGCCCCGGCGCAAGCCATGCACCGGGGCAACAGAGCGGATCCAGAGCCCGTAACGCAATTTGAGCGTGTCGGGGTGAAGGTCGAGATAGACCTGCTAGACCCTACAAAACAGCATTCTCAGAGCCCATAACGCAATTTGAGCGTATCGGGGTGTGGATTGAGATAAACCTGCTCGGCGAGATAAGGATTGGGGTACTCGCGCAGGTAGTGGCGGATCAGGGTGAGCGGCACCAGCAAGGGGAAGATGCCGGTGCGGTACTTGTCGATGGTATCGGCCAGCTCCTGCTTCTGGGCCGGGGTCAGCACCCGCTTGAAGTAGCCCTGCAGGTGCATCAGCACATTGGTGTGACTGCGGCGGTTTGCTCGCAGGGTCAGCGCCGTCATCAATCCCTTGATGTAGTTGTCGGCCACCTCCTGCAAATTGGTGGACTTGCCCAGATTGCCGAGCAGCTTGCCAAGCGCCCGGTAGTGGGTGGTGGCGTGGGAGAGCACCAGATACTTGTAGCGGGAGTGGAAGCGGATCAGCGCAGAGGCGGTAATGCCGCGGGCGCAGAGCTGCTGCCAGTCGTGGTAAGCGAAGACCCGCAGCACGAAGTTCTCCCGCAGGATGGGGTCGCACAGGCGGCCATCTTCCTCTACTGGCAGCAGGGGGTTGGCCTCCATCAACGCCTTGGCAAAGAGGCCAATCCCCTCCTTGGCGCTCCCCTCGTTGTTGGCGCCATAGACCTTGACCCGCTCCATACCACAGCTGGGGGATTTGGCACAGAGGATATAGCCGGAGATAAAGTCGAGCTGGCGCGCTTTCTGCTCGCTAAAGGCAATCAGCTTCTCGGTGACGTCGAAGCTGCCGTTGCTCGCCTCGGCGCGGATCTCGCCGTGACGCTTGACCAACCGGATGGCGGCACGGGGCGCCCCGAGGCCAATGGCCATTTCGGGACAGACGGGGTGATAGTCAAAGTGAGCGCCAAGATCCCGTTCGCAGAAGCTGGAGCGCTTGTGGCCCCCATCGAAACGTACCTCTTGTCCCAGCAGGCAGGCACTGATACCGACTTTAATCTTGTACATGATGACGCTCCTTGTATAAGCATTGATTCAGTTATAGCAGTTATACAAAAAAATGAAAGTTGTATAACTATTTGCGACTGATACGACACAAGGAGAAAAAAGGGATCACCGGAAAAAGAAAAAACCCATGGCGAACGCCATGGGTAAAAATCAAGACACTACGGACTACGGGAAGGGGGTTTAGAAGCTGTACTTCACACCCAGGCTGGAGATGGAACCTTTTTGCAGATCCCAGTTGCGATAGGTGTAATCGGCAGTCAGCGCCCAGTTCTGGTTGAGCTTGTAGGCACCGCCCACCTTGAAGTCATGCATATCGTCGGTCATGTTGGCGTAGCGGTAGGCAGTGGAGAGCTCGATGTCGCCGATGTCGTAGCGCAGACCCACTTCACCGTACATGCTGCCGCTGCTCTTGCGGGTGACAATATCCCAACCCTTGACGTCATAGGCCTGCTCGCGCTCCATGGTGTAGCCCATCAGACCGGTTTCACCGTAGAGGTTCAGGCCGGTGCTGAGCGGGGTAAACACACCGATACCCAAGCTACCGATGCCCATGCTGTCATTGCCGTGCTGGGCAGAAGTGCCCTCGGAGAGCAGACGGCCATAGAAGTTGTTGGCGAACGACTTGGAGAGATCCAGCGTCACACCGCCAAAATCGCGAGTACCCTGATTGCTGGCATCACGGGGGAACAGCAGGTTGTTGTTCAGATAATCGGATTTTGTGTGCGCCCAGGTCAGGCCACCCTTGGCGTAGCTGAAGGCATCCTGCGCCATGACGGAAGTAGAGGCAAACCCGGCCAGAACCAGAAGAGAGACAGTTGCTTTTTTCATGATAATAACTCCATGTGATTGGGCCCGTTGCTAGCGAGCTGGTATGGAGTCATTGTGCGGTCAGGTTCCCGGCTTGCCGAGCTGCAAGCTGTTGCAGAACCATGTCAGATGTAAGCAGATATTGCAGGGGGTGTCAGCGGCAACAAGTTGCCGGCCCAAGCAGTTTGCATGGGCCGGAACAACGCCAAATCAGCGGAAGACCACCTCGTCAATTTCGACCCGCACCAGCGGCTGACCGGTCACTCCGGCAGGACGGGGGATCTCGAGTGCCAGTGACGGACGGGCTTGCCCCTTGCGCAGATAGGTCTCCGGCAGGCGGTTCTCGGCAACCCAGAAGCGGGCCTCCTGACGGCTCAGCTGCACCCCGTCAGCACTGAACAGGGTCACCATGCCGCGCACACCGACCACATTGCGGGTGCCGGTATTGCTCACCATAAAGGTCAGCACCAGCGGGTCAGAACCCTCTATCTTGTCCAGCTTGACCACCACACCGTCGCGCGCCATCTGGGCAAGCAGGTCCGGATTGGCCTTGGCTTGATCGGTCAGCACCGGAGCAGCGACGGCCACCACAGACCCAGCCTTCCCTTCAGCAGCCACGCCCTGTACGGACTCGGCCGGTTTGACCACCAGATACTCCCAGGTGAAGTCATCGTTGAGTTGAACCTGCCGGCCATCGGGCAGCGTCACCTGAGAGAGAGGAGCCGCCTGTGCCAGCACGGGAGTGAGGCACAGGGCAACCAACAGACGGGACAAGGGTTTCATAGGGCGAAGCTCGGTAACGGATGAAAGGGCGACAGTATAAACAGTCCCGTTACCCCTTGCCTATGACAGCTCTCACGTTCTGGCACCCGCATCGCTTGCCCGCAGGCTAGATGGCGAGGTCGTGCTGCTCTTTCTGCGCCATATCCAGGGTCACCAGATCGAACTCGGTCCCCTTGAGGGCAGACAAAATATCCGATTGCATATCAAAGGCCTGAGCACGCTGATGCTCGGGCAGGCGCACCCGGGCCAACGTAGTGGAGCAGTCGCACAGGGTATGGAAAAAGACCTGTGCCTCGTCCAGCCCCATGTCGGCCAGCATCTGCTCGGCCTGATCCACCATCCGTAGATAACGCTGCTCAAGCTGCCGTGGATTGGTGAAGCGATTGCTGAGGCAACCGTTACTGCCCTTGCCCCAGCGACCGAGCTGACGCTTGTTGAAGCCATAGCGAAAATCGCGGCTCATTACCCCGTTGTCGGCAAAAAACCAGATGGTATTGCCAGGCAGGGAACCGAACTGGGCCAGATAGTCATCACGCTCCTCGACCGCCGCCGGGATCAGCAAGGGCAGGTGCGCCCACTTCGGGCAACTCTGCACATACTCACCAATGCGGCGGACCGGATCGATCAGCCCCTCCATATTGGGCAGGCGATCGCAGAAGATGATCTCGTCGCTCTTGATGACCCAGTGCTCGATGCCATAACGCTGGCAATAACGCCGGGCACGGGCCACTTCGCTACGACTGCGGGTCGGATTATCGAGGGTGATGGCGCGGATTTTGACACCGCTGGCACGGCACAGATCGATGCTGTAGCAGGATTCCAACCGTCCCGAAAAAGAGACAATCAGCTCGTCAAAACTGGCCAGTCGCTCAATCAACAGCTGTTCCCTGGCTTGAAAGGAGTGATCATATCCCTGATTCAGTACAACAACATTGGCACCCATTAAACAGCTCCGAATGATGAACAGGTGCAGTATTGTGCGGGGAACAAGCTGAATAGACCCTTACAGAGTCCGGTTAAAATTAAAACTTGATGATTATTTCCTGCGATTCTGCTGCTAAATCTTCATTTTGGGCGTCATAAATTCGCAATCTGGCCTGATGAACCTGATGGGCTCGCAAGAAACCCTGCACCTGATCCAGCGAGGTGAAGGTCAGGCGCTCCCCCTCGCTGTCGGTCAGACACAGACACTCCCCTTGGGCCTCGATACAGAGCTGATAACCACTGCCATCCTTGCAAGCGATGATCAGGGTCGCCTCGGGATAGTGACTGAGCCAATTGCGAAACCGGCCATGCTCCATAACGCTCCCAAAGGGGCATTACCCCTTGCCGGTGGCGGGCAAACAGCCCAGCTCAACCAGCTGCTGGCGGCAACTCGCCGCGTCGGTGAAGACCATGCCCCTGATGCCAAGGGCCTCTGCCGCCGCTACGTTGGCGGGGCTGTCATCGATGAAGATGCACTCTGCCGGTTTCAGATCGAACGACACCAGCAGATAGCGATAGATATCCGGCTCCGGCTTCATCATCCGCACCCGCGCCGAGACCACCTTGCCGCTAAAGAAGCGCCAGAAATCTTGATGCTGCTCCAGCCAATCGATGCTGGCATGACCCATGTTGGAGAGGGCATACAGAGTGTGCCCCGCCCCGTGCAGCTCGGCTATCAGGGTTAGCATAGCGGGATCTGGCAGCAGGGAGGCGGGAACTGCCTGTAAAATGGCCAGATTCTGTGCCGCCGAGAGGTCAGTGCGCGCTTGCGCTTCCCGGGCCATGGTGTGGAGCGACATGGTGCCTCTGTCCACTTCCAGCCAGTCCTGATGATTGAACAGCCGCTCCGCCAGCTGAGCGGCACCTTGCGGGCCACGTACCGAGCTCACTATGCCTACCGGATCCCAGCTCACCACTACCCGTCCCAGATCGAAAATAATCGCCATTCCTACCTCCTGCGGCTCTGAAAAGCGGGCAAACGTTCAGTTTCATATAAGGCCGTTTATACGCCTGCCACTTGACCGGATACCCTGCCCCCATCTCGCGCTGCGGGCAAGTTTTACTTGCATCGCAGCGGCAAATCCCTTAATGGTTATGACGTTACTTCAAGGACACTCTTATGCACGCACTATTCTTCTTTGCTTTCTCGTTTATCCGGCCCGCTTGAGGGAAGGCCTGTCGTCGTGTGAACAGAAAGCAAAGACGAATCAAGCCTCCCCTCGCGGAGGCTTTTTTTTGCATCAATATCAATCGATTAATTGGATAGAGAACCATCATGGCAACGCTCGACGAGATCAGACAAGACATCACCCGGTTGGATCAGGAGCTGCTTGCCCTGCTGGCAAAACGCAAGACCCTCAGCATCGAGGTAGCCCGAGCCAAGCAAGCCAACCCGCGCCCCATCCGTGACCACCAACGCGAGCAGGAGCTGCTGGTCGCCCTGATCCAGCAAGGCCGCGTGCTTGGGCTGGATGCCCAGTACATCACCCGCATCTATCACACCATCATCGAGGACTCGGTGCTCTCCCAGCAGGCCTATCTGCAGAGCCTGCTCAACCCGGAGCAGCAGGAGCCGATGACCAGCGTCGCCTATCTGGGGCCGCGCGGTTCCTACTCCAGCCTGGCCGCCCGCAAATATCTGGCACGCTACAAGGATCAGGTGATCGAGGTGAACTGCCAGAACTTCCGCGAGGTGCTGGATGCCGTGGAGTCAGGCCGCGCCGCCTTCGGCGTGCTGCCCATCGAAAACACCAGCTCGGGCTCCATCAACGAAGTCTATGACGTGATGCAGCACACCAGCCTCTCCATCGTCGGCGAGCTCACCTACCCCATCGAGCACTGTATCCTCACCGCCGTGCCGACCGAGCTGAGCCGCATCAAGACCTTCTATGCCCACCCGCAGGTGTTCCAGCAGTGCTCCCACTATCTGAGCAAGCTGGAAGGGGCACGCCACGAGATCTGCGACTCCTCCTCCAGCGCCATGATGAAGGTGAAAGAGCTGGCCAGCCCGGAAGCGGCGGCCATCGGCAGCGCTGCCGGTGGTGAACTGTATGGTCTGGACGTGCTGGCCGAGCAGCTCGCCAACCAGAAAGAGAACTACAGCCGCTTTATCGTGGTGGCGCGCAAGCCCATCGACGTGGCGCCGCAAATCCCGGCCAAGACCACCCTCATCATGTCCACCTCCCAGAAGCCGGGTTCGCTGGTCGAGGCGTTGCTGGTACTGCGCAACCACGAGATCAACATGACCAAGCTCGAATCCCGTCCGGTGCAGGGCAACCCGTGGGAAGAGATGTTCTACCTCGACGTCTCCGCCAACCTCAACACCCCGGCGATGCAGGCCGCACTGGTGGAGCTGACCAAGATCACCCGCTATATCAAGGTGCTTGGCTGCTACCCGAGTGAGGATGTGAAACCCACCGCAGTGCCGCCGGTGCTGATGGGGAGCTAACCAGCCCACAACGACAAAAGGCGAGCACCCTGCTCGCCTTTTGTTTTGATGCCTGTTTTCATGCCAAGCCCATCAGCTCAGAACTGACCGGCCATCAACTGATTGATGTTGTAGAGGGCGCGGGTATCGAGCTCCATCTCGGTGGCATAGGTGTTGCCGCGCGGATAGGAGGCGACCACCCGGGCACCGCGCACCACGCCGGCGACCGACACATCAAGCGAGTTGGAAGTCTGGGTCAGATCGCGGTAGCTGCTCTGACCGCGCACCTGCTGACCATTGAGCTGCTCGGCCAGCTCGCGATAGGCATCCATCTTGGAGGCACGAATGGCTTGCAGCATCTTCTCCGACTGAGAGGGGCCGGGCTGGATGTCGATCACCGCATAGCCCACCGCCTTGAGCACCGGAAAATCATCGGGCTTGCCGCCCTGGGTGTAATCCGTCACCCGGTTGTAGCTGCAACCGGTGAGCAAGAGTGCCAACAGGCAACCAAACAACATCTTCATGACTCACTCCTTATGGGGTCAGGTTGACCAGATGACCACCCGGCCGTGCCTGACTGTCACGCATCAGATAACCGCGATTGATCGATGCCCGACCAAACGAGTTGTTGGCACCGAACAGATATTTTTGCGGGATCAGGCTCTGGGCCGTGGTCTCCACCATCTTGGTGCGCATGTCGATAACGCGGGCGTTGACCAGGATCCCCTTGTTATTGCGGCTGAAGGTGCCGACCAGAATGCGGGAGATCGGCAAACGGGAAGAGAGCTCCTTATAGTTGCGGCTCAGCACGAAGTCCCCCTGCGGCGTCACCTTGATGCTGCCGGTCAGCTTGAAGTCCACCACCACCTCGCCGCGACGGTTGAGCTCGTAGATAAAGCTCTCCTCAATCTGCTGCCCCATCCAGTTGGTATCCTGCAGGGTATCGAGATCGACGAAAGAGGCCACCGCGATGGGTTCGGTCAGGGTGGTCAGCGATTTGCGCTCCATCAACTGGTCGGTCATGCGCGCCACCAGCCAGTTGAGCTCCATCCCCTGCGCCGCCTGGCGGGGGTCACCCTGATCCCGATTGATAGGGTCGGAGCCGCACCCGGTCAATGCCAGGGCGAGCGCCAACGCCGTGATGAATTTGTTCATGGATACCTTTCCTGTATCTGCACCTGACTTGTTATCGGACCGGCCGGCCAAAGCTTGAGCCGGGAATAAGGCATGATTCTTGCTCTTTAATGGTCATCGTCAGCGCCAACGTGCGCTGCCACTTGGAACATGTTGTGATCCATGTCGGCCAGCAGGTGCCATTTCCTCAAAATGGCTCGGCTGCCCGCCAACTCAAGGTATCTGCTATGAAATTACCGCTGCTGTTGACCCTGCTGCTGGCCAGCCTGAGCGCCCGCGCCGAGCTTATCGAAGCACAGGGCAGCGCCACCATTCTGGGGGGCGATGAAGTCTATGCCCGCGAGCAGGCGACCCGCGATGCCCTGCGTCAGGCACTGCTGGCAAGCGGCGCCGCTGTCTCCAGCGTCCAGCGTCTGGAAAATGGCAGTCTGCGCGCAGAGCAGATTCAGATCCGCTCCGGCGGCGACATTCGTCAGTACCGGCTCAAGCGGGAAGAGGTGCGCAATGGCCGCATGTACATCACCCTGGTGGCCGATATTCTGGCCGAGCGCCAGATCTGCCAGACCCAGCACTTCGCCAAGGATTTGACACTGGTGAGGCTGCGGATGCGCTATCCGGACCAAGCTAGCTACGGCGCCATGGACGACATGCCGGAAAACCTCTCACGCCGGCTGTTCGAAGCCCTCGCCAACGCCCCGCAAGGAGTCGCGGTGCGCCAGTGGCTAGATGAAAACCTGCGCATCGATCCGCTCCATCTGCAACAGGGGGATCGCAGCGCCCTCGAGGAGATCAAGGCACTCAGCCTGCGCACCGACAGCCAGTACCTGGTACTCGGCAGCATCGACGATCTCTCCATCGAGCCGCAGGGCAACCAGCTAACCAGCTGGTATGAGGATCCCGTACGCAACTTTCGCATGCAGCTCTACCTGTTCGACGGCATCAACGGCAGTCTGGTCAACCGCAAGGTCTACGAAGGGCGCGCCACCTGGACCTTCGGCAAACGGGAACAGGTGGGCAGCAGCAGCGGCCAGTTCTGGCAATCGAGCTACGGCCAAGAGGTCAGCTACCAGTTGCAGCAAGCCGCTCAGGATCTGGTTGCACAACTCACCTGCGCTCCGGTCACGGCCCGCATAGTCGGTCAGAATGAACGGGGCCCCTACATCAACCTGGGTAGGCGTAACGGTGTCAAACTCGGTGACCAGTTCCGCATCCAGCACAACGCCGACTTTATCGACCCCTACGGCAAGTCACGGATGATGCGCAACCCGGCCGACGGCCTGTTCGAAGTGGTGCAGGTATTCGATGATGGTGCCATCATCAGCAGCCAGAACAAATATTCGCCGTTTAACATCCAGAATGGGGATTTGGCAGTATTGGAATAAGAATCAAGGGTTTAAAAGGGAGTTGCTTCTTGTATAATGCCCGCCACAATGCTCCCGTAGCTCAGTAGGATAGAGCGGTCCCCTCCTAAGGGACAGGCCACTGGTTCGACTCCAGTCGGGAGCACCATATAAAACAAGGGGTTAGTATCATCACGATGCTAACCCCTTGGTCGTTTTTGGCCCTGGCGTACTTGTTGGCGTACTTGTTTAACGAACTGTAGCTTTTGGTGTACTTATCCAGCTCACCTGAACAAGACCCAGCAAGCATCTCTGCGATCAAGCACATGACCAGCTATGGCGCGTCCGATCTTGTCAGAACACCTCAATCTGCTTAGTCGCTTCCTTCTATGTTCTTTTTTAGCTTTTCTTAACCGTTGATGACATCTTGCCAAACCAGTGCTCCGACAGCTTCTGAGCCTGCTTTACTTCCGGTTTGGTCATCGTGGCTTCCAGTTCATCACGGGCCTGTACTGCCTCAGGCATTTCTTCTGTCGCCGCCAGTGACAGCCAAGCATAGGCATGCTCCCGGTTACGCGGGGCCCCCAAGCCTTCCTCACGCAATGTCCCCATTCAGTATTGGGCCTGGCGGTCACCTTGCTGGGCAGCCATGCGATACTGTTTGAGTGCCTGTGCGTAATCCTCTTTGCCACCTTGTCCCAGGCGTAACATTTCACCGTAGGTGTACTGCGCGAGAATGTGTCCTTGTTGGGCAGCCTTGGCATAACTGGCTCTGGCCTGCTCCAGTTCACCTTATTTATGCTGTAGATCCACCAGCTCGAACAACGCCTTGGGTACGCCACCGTCAGCAGCCTTCCCTAACCAATAGATCTGCTGTTTCCGGTCTACCTGCAGCACCCGCAGTAGATACTGCTGCCCACCCTTGCTGGGTACTCGTTGCTCATCGAACACAACGATCCCGGACAACGCTCGAACCCTGGCAAAATCTCGCTCTATGGACCAAGGCGAGACGCCAAACACGTCTGCGGCTTCACGGGCGCTGATTGCTCGCGGCTGTTCGTGCAGCCAATGTGCTTACTTGCAAGTAACGCGGCAAAGGTGGATTCGGATTGATAGACATGTAATTCCGTCATTACGCTGGGTGATGGGTAGGCACATTGGACTACCCATGGAGCGATTTGTTCAGGTAATCACAATAAACTTCCTGGCTAACTACTTGTCAGCAAGGCTTGGGCTTCGTCGCGTATCGCACAATATCGCTGTGTGAGGAGTGATCGTTTTTCAACTCGCCAACCGCCATATTTAGCTAGCCAGCGCCTGGGGCAACGTGGATCCCAACTATCAATGGCTTCGCGTAATCGCGCATCCAAATCGGTACGCTCTGCGTCTAAGTCTTTTATGGCTGGCATCAGGATCGGCTATGAGGAACTCGGTGGTTATCGTAGTGCTGACGAGAGGAATCGAACTGGTGACCTACTGAGCTAAGCCAGCATCATGCGCATGCTAAAGGATGTTTTGAATAATGTCATTAGAGCTGACCTCAGTCATGCGACAGATCATTATCGAATATTCCTGGTTCGTAACGACGAGAGCTGGCATTAATTGGCCACGGAGCGCGTAAACAGAAAGGCCACACCCCATTGGCATGGCCTTGTCTATTTAGATGAGGAAGTCATCCAGCTGACGACCTTGCTCGAGTTGCTCAGTCAGGAACTTGGGTGTACGGCCCTGACCGGTCCAGGTTTTCTCTACGCCATTCTCAACATAACGGTATTTCGGGGGCCGAGGTGCTCGTTTAGCTTTAGCCGCAGTAGCTGCTGCCGGAGTACTGCCAACCAACTCCGTCGGGTCAATACCAGCTTGAGCCAACATCGCTTGAAACTCAGCCAGCTTTTGCTGATGCGCTGTCGGCATCGTTTGCCCCTGCTGCGTCGAGTTGAGAACCCATCCTTTTTGTGCTCCTTTACCAAAGGTGCGAATTTTTTTACCACTTGATAGCGTAGTGTCTGCATACGCCAATACATCTTGAATAAACAAGTCATGAATATCATTAAGCATTTTTTGTTTATTCGTAGCCTGTTGAAGGTTAATGCGGCTTCGGGTGCCTCGATACGAGAACACATCTCCATTTTTAACCTTCGCCCGCCACATCTCACCAATTGATTCCATGATATTAAAATGTTTATTCCAGTTCTCTTTTAAAAATAAAATAACATGAAGATAGTGCCCTCTGACGGAGCAGTAATCCATCTTCCATATATAACCGTCAATATATTTCATTATGGGGTTTTTAGCACCATTTCGAAACACTGCATTCCTGCCGGTACGTAGCATCATGAGCCTGTAGTCATTTACCTGAGAGGGTGTTTTCAAGCTCAATTTCAACGCCTTTTCAAACTTAATGTCATACTCATCATCAAACGGGAAATTGAACCCCAGGCAAAAGCGTATGGCATGAGTGCTGCCATCTTTCATGATGGTATTGGCGTGCTCCATCACTGAACTCACGTTCTCCTGCACATTAAACAACCGCTTACTAGTTGCTTTTTTATAGGCTGGTTGATTGAATATCAAATTGAATCGATTAACGAATGCAGTAATCAAATCTATCGAAAAGTAATTTTCAAAATCGCAGCTGTTTGTTATGTCTATTTTGTTTTCATTAACAGTGTTGATGAAAAGCGACACTGCAGGATGTACATTGAAGTGTTGCAAAAAATCATTATGTCCTAAAATAGCGCTCACATTCATTTTCAAAAAATGCCTTATTCTCTCCTTTATTTTTCTTTTTTGTAACTTGGTGAATACGCGCCGTTGATTTATATTTTCTATTTGCACGTTACTTTTAATATCTGAATTCAAATCTTCCAGGCTGTTGTATGTCTCGAGTCGGCGACCAATCCGAGGGGGCGTGTGAAAATTAAATTCTCTGATAGAGGAGATAAAGCACAGAATTTTATATATGCAAAGAAAGGTATCATAGTCGCTTGTCAGAAAATTTTTGTCACTGTACACTGCATCAGATGATTTGTTTTCCGCTATAAATATATCTATCTCGGCACTTTTACCTGCACTTAATCCTTTTTTGCCTAATCCTTCTCGTGAAAATGCACCATGTACATTTGTCCTTGTCTGCTTAGCAGCGGCAATCCATGCATTAGTGCAATCATATATTGCATAGGGTCTCGATATATTGGGCGAACTTTTTTTCTCATTCTTTTTTTTGGGGGTTCTTCTGCGCGATGGTTTTAAGTGCACCTCAGGCGATGCCCCTTTATTATCATGAGAGGAGGGACTTTCCGAAGATAATTCACTGGATGCAGCCTTGCCATCTTCACTCTCATTTTTTATAACTTCAGTCCTTCGTTGGTTTTTTGCCATTTTTCCAATTTTGTGTGCAAACTTACCTTTTACTTTTTTAGCCATCTCTTCACCGTCACTCAAAATAGATAATATCAAAGCGATTAAAGTGCAGGATAGCGCATTACCTCAAGGTAAGTCACGCGTGTTTGATATTATTTCAACCCAAGTCATAAGTCAGGCCCTCAGGTATCTTTTAGTATAATACGATTGCAGTTGTCAGGTTGTGTGGGATGGCCATTTTGCATGGCACATGCCACAGCCTGGCTATCAAAAAGCCAGCTCAAAAACTATGGTGGTAGTACGTGAAGCAATTCCTAACATGCCTATAGCTGACCTGAATAAGGTAGGGGCATGCCTCCATGCAATGCTAAAGAGGTGCTGGCTACAATGTAATGTTTTCATTGTGCTCTCACCCACTCGAGTTAATCATGTGTTTTTTAACTGGCTCGCTCTTCTGATGAAACAACTCACTACATCATCAGGAGTACACCATGAACAACACCATCAAAGTCCTGCGCATCAAAGACCTCACCAACAAGATTGGCATGGCCAGGTCTACTATCTATGACTGGCTTAATCCCAAGTCTCCTCGTTATGACGAGACCTTCCCTAAACCCTTCAAGATAGGGCAGTCCTCTATTGGCTGGTTTGAGCACGATGTTGATAGCTGGCTTATTGGTAGACGCCAGTCTTGAATGCACTTTTTTCATCCCTGGTGAACTCCATAACTTCCAGTGTTATAAATCATGCCTTGATAGGCTCATGGGTTAGGGAAATAGCCATTTCTTCTTATATATGTTTTTTGGTATTTTCGTAGGTGATGCAGACGTATCGCGTTTAGGTTTATTTATTATTTAATATCACTTCCATTCATTACTATTCCTACGCTATGTACAGCCACCCATATACAACCAATAACCATTACCACTATCGCATACCATTACACCACCCCCATGTGGTGGTCATGCTACCACCAGCATAGGTAGCCAATACCACTCCACCAATCGCCCCTATATACGCGTGTGTCTATCACACAGCGTAGGGTTACTCCTGCCTAAGCGAGGCCTTCATGTTTAACTCAGTCAGACTATTAGATATCCTATCCATAACAGACCTGTTCCAAAATACAACGCTTCCTATTGTCAGGGCTGTTCATTCAGCCCCTTATATGTCATGCATTACGTGCATTAACCGTAGGCTATCAACCCAGCTCTTTAATGCGTTGAATACTGTGTGTGATTATTTTTATTGTCATGAGGAGGTATCGTCCGCGCATCCAACGGTTGCGCTATTCCTAACGCATATGCGAGAGGTGCCTAGATTGCACCTCATCCATGAGAGATATCTCGATAGTGATGAAGGCAATGAATTAGCCAGGGATATCAATAACGCGCTGCATGCGTTTCTAAGAGAGTTCAAGAGTAAGGCGCACCGTAAGCGCCTCAATGACCTCAAACGCGTTCAGAGCCGCAATCAGCGCAGTATAGCGACGTATGTTAATAGCCTATTCGACCAGCATGCCAAACTATTAGTCATCCGATTGGATATCGGCTATCGCAAAGCCTACTACGACCAGTTAACGTTAGACCTCGTGACCGATGATCGGAATTGTTACCTTCGTCGAGTACAGAACAAATATCCTGCATTGGTAGGCTATATCTGGAAACTGGAGTACGGTGTTGATAGACGTTTCCATACCCACATGACGTTCATTTTTAATGGGGCAGTACACCAACGAGATATCTCGCTGAGTAGAGCGCTAGGGGAGCTGTGGAAGGATATTACCGACAATAACGGGATCTATTATAACTGCCAAGTCAGGCGGGAGGAATATCGGAAATGGGGTACTGATGGGATTGGGATGGTCCACTACAGCGATACAGCAAAGCGTCAAAACTTGCTTAATGCGCTGAGTTATCTGACCAAGCTGGATACGCAAATATTGGCGGTATTGCCAGCCGGTCGTCGGACCTTCGGGCGTATGGAGACACCATCGTCCCAACCTCGCCTTGGCAGACCTCGGTTTGCTCTGTCGGTCTGATTGAAAAGTAACTCAGATAGATATTATCAAGGGAGAGTAAACACATATCGCTGTGAAGCTGCTTGGGAGCGCCATCGCGGCCTCCCAAGTTATCGGTCCTGGTATCGGCATCAGTCTGTCATCGATTCGCACTGTGAGCCATTAAGGCGCCAGTCGCGCCACCAGCTTATCTACCACCTCCAGCACCAGCGCTCTGTCAGCTGTCTCGAGTTTGGCCAACTGCTGGCTGAGCACAATGCCTTGTTCGGTGGGGCGGTTGCTGGTCTCACGCAGAAAGTCTGCAAGCTCACAGCCAAACAGCTGAGCCAACTCTGCGAGCCGCACGACGGTCGGCACCACGAGGCCTCGCTCCATCCGGGAGACGGCTTCCATACCTATCTTCAAGTGCTCTGCCACTTGCTCCTGAGTCAGCCCCGCCTGCTGGCGTTGGCGCCCAATCGCTTTGCCCACGCTCTTGGCCAGCGCTTCAGAGTTGATGTTTTTCATAAGTCCTCCAGTCAACTCTTATAGTTGACTATGGACTTTTATTGACATTAAGGACCCTTTACGATGAGGATCACCCCATTAGATCTAATCCAGTGAAATAGTTACCCCAACATCGAAAGGAGTTCGACACGACCTAACCTCAACCCATCCCCTTGGTGGCATTTGGCTATCAGCCTGCACCACCATTAACCCATTACGTTTACACCCGTTAGCCCGACAGGCTCGCCTCGTCGGTCAGGCATCCTTTTGCCATTTTTATTAAGGAGAAATCATGAATCGCACACTGCTTTATCCCTTACTGTTGGCTTGTGGCTTATCACTGAGCGCTTGCGATACAGCATCTGCTAATAGCCCAGAATTCAGTCTGGAAGTGGAATACACCGCTATCGGGCGACCTCAGATCGTAGTCACCTCGCTCAACGATCAAGTCACTATTCAGAAAGTGCTGATTAATGGCGGCAAGAGTAAATGCCGGGTGATGCTGCGCAGTGACTTGATGGGTTCGGTGGGAGGAACCTATTTCCCACTCAAGCTCAATTACACCGAAAGCTGGCGGCTGGTCATGACCGAGCCGTGCCGATTGAGAGAGGTCACCCTCTTCACCAATCTGGGCAATGCCTCTTACACCATTGAATAAGTCGTCTGGAGAGTAACATGACAGAAAACATCAAACTGGCCCTGTGGTGCACATGGTTATCGCTGTTTGCCTTACCGACCTGGGCGGCGCCTCAATTCACTGTGCCAACGGTCACTAAACGGGTACCGGCCAACGTTGAAGGCACCCTCAATTTCGCCAGCATGCAGTTTTGGATAGAGACCTCGAAAGGGGAACGCATCATGTTGATGCCGCTGGATGAAGATGAGCCACAGCTCATTCCCAGTATCACCCAGCAGGTTTCACTGAACGGTTTTATGCTGACCTATTCAGATGGCAGTCGTTACTTCGAGCCCTCCTTTGCACCTGCGTCAGCTGCATCAAGTACCACGTCATTGACCATCGTGAAAAATGACGATGACAGTATCGAGATCCGGTATGGGGGTGAGGTACTGCTGCGCACCGATGAATATGACGCCATCAAACTCACGCACCGTTTGCCGCTGGCCAACGGGCAGGCGGTCTTGTTTGAGCTGCACAGTGGCGGTGTGGCATGCCCGGTGCTCTATCAGTTAGCTGTCGCACAGATGGGTGTGCTGACCATGCTATCACCGCCTTTTGGTACTTGTAGCGATGAAGGCAAGCTGACCCCCGAACCCAACGGTTTCATCCTCGACTTGCCCGGCAATCCTCGTCAGCGCTGGGTATGGGATGCCAGCAGCCTGACGCTGCGCAAGCAATCCTGACCACCAGCCACTACATATTCACCACCATCAGGGCACCTTCGGGTGCCCTCAGATTGCTGAAGAACCCCCTCTTTTTCAAAGAGGGGGTTCTTTTTTAGCTCGGCACCAGGGGGCCACTCACTGACTGACAAGCCGCC